>NZ_JAAKGN010000156.1:0-11116 GCF_011039295.1 Modestobacter sp. KNN46-3
GGACGACGCGGGGACGGTGCGGTCGACGTTCGTCCTCGACGAGGAGGGGCGGGTCGTGCACGCGCTGTACGACGTCCCCGCCCGAGGGCACGTCACAGCGCTGCGCCAGCTGCTCGGCCTGGATCTCGGCCCGGCGTGACCTCGCCCCGGGCGGTCACAGGCCGGGGAGGTAGCGCTTCAGCTCGAAGGGGGTGACGTTCTGCCGGTAGGAGTTGAACTCCTCCCACTTGTTGCGCAGGAAGAAGTCGAACACGTGCTCGCCCAGCGTCTCGGCGACCAGTTCGCTGCCCTGCATCGCGGTGAGCGCCTCGCCGAGGGAGACCGGCAGGTCCTCGTACCCGGCGGCCCGGCGCTCGGTGTCGGTGAGCGACCAGACGTCGTCCTCGGCCTCGGGCGGCAGCTCGTAGCCCTTCTCGATGCCGCGCAGGCCGGCGGCCAGCAGCACCGCGAAGGTGAGGTACGGGTTGCACGCCGAGTCCGGCGAGCGGACCTCCACCCGGGCGGAGTTGCCCTTGTTCGGCTTGTAGGAGGGCAGCCGCACCAACGCCGACCGGTTGGCCCGGCCCCAGGTCGCGGCCGTGGGCGCCTCGGTGCCGGCCAGCAGCCGGCGGTAGGAGTTGACCGTCTGGTTGGTGACCGCGGTCATCTCCCGGGCGTGGGTGAGCAGCCCCGCGATGAACTGCTTGCCGGTGGTCGACAGCCGCATCGGGTCGGCCGGGTCGTGGAAGGCGTTGCGGTCGCCCTCGAACAGCGACAGGTGGGTGTGCATCGCCGAGCCGGCCAGCTCGGTGAAGGGCTTGGGCATGAACGTCGCGTGCACGCCCTGGGCCAGCGCCACCTCCCGGACGACGTGCCGCAGCGTCATGATGTTGTCGGCCATCGACAGTGCGTCGGCGTAGCGCAGGTCGATCTCCTGCTGGCCCGGGGCGACCTCGTGGTGGCTGAACTCCACCGAGATGCCCATCGCCTCCAGCGCGAAGACCGCCTCCCGGCGGAAGTCGTGGGCCACGTTGTGCGTGGAGAGGTCGAAGTAGCCCCCGACGTCGGCCGGCTCGGGGGGCGTGCCGTCGCTGGGCAGGTCCTTGAGCAGGAAGAACTCGATCTCGGGGTGGGTGTAGAAGGTGAACCCCATGTCGGCGGCCTTGCCCAGCGCCCGCCGCAGCACGTGCCGCGGGTCTGCCCAGGCCGGTGAACCATCGGGCAGCGTGATGTCGCAGAACATCCGCGCGGTCTCGCTCGCCTGCCCACGGGAGCCCGGCATGACCTGGAACGTGGCCGGGTCGGGCTTGGCCAGCATGTCGGACTCGTAGACCCGGGCGAAGCCCTCGATCGCCGAGCCGTCGAAGCCGATGCCCTCCGCGAACGCGGCCTCGATCTCGGCCGGGGCCACCGCGACGGCCTTCAGGTAGCCGGAGACGTCGGTGAACCACAGCCGCACGAAGCGGATGTCGCGCTCCTCCAGGGTGCGCAGGACGAACTCCTGCTGGCGGTCCATGCTCGCCATGCTCCACTCCAGTCGTGACAACGGTGTTACGTGGTCCCAGCCTGCCCCCTCGGAGGGGCCGGGCGGAACAGGCACCCCGGACCGGTCGCACGCCGCCGCTCATGTGGCGTGAACCACACCCGCCCGGGGAGTCCCCACCTGGGCGACCGGGTGGGGCGGCGACCACACTCTCCGGTGTGAGTGATCAGCAGCGGACGGCGGAGTCGGCGCGGCAGTTGCGGGTGGCCCTGGCCCAGGTCGACACCCGGGTCGGCGACCTCGCGGGCAACGCGGAGCTGGTCGTCGAGTGGACCCAGCGGGCCGCCGGCCGCGATGCCCACCTCGTGGTGTTCCCGGAGATGACGCTGACCGGCTACCCGGCCGAGGACCTGGTGCTCCGGGAGTCCTTCGCCCGGGCCAGCGAGCAGACGCTGGTCGAGCTGGCGGGCACGCTGGCCGAGCAGGGCCTGGGCGGCACCGCCGTCGTCGTCGGCTACCTGGCGCACACCGAGGGAGCCGGCCCCGCCCCGGTGGACGCGATCCCGACCGACGCGGACGACGCCCCCGGCGACGCCAACCCCCGCCGGGGCGCCCCGCGCAACGCCGCCGCCCTGCTGCACGGCGGGGAGGTCGTGGCCCGCTACCACAAGCGCCACCTGCCCAACTACGGCGTCTTCGACGAGGCCCGCTACTTCGTGCCCGGCACCGAGCTGCCGATCGTGCGGCTGCACGGCGTCGACGTCGCGCTGACCGTCTGCGAGGACCTCTGGGTGGAGGGCGGCCCGTGCGGGGTGGCCGGGCAGGCCGGCGTCGACCTCGTCGTCTCCCCCAACGCCTCCCCCTACGAGCGCGCCAAGGACGACCTGCGGTTGCCGCTGGTCCAGCGTCGCGCCGCGGAGGCGAACGCCCCGATCGTCTACTGCAACCAGGTGGGCGGCCAGGACGAGCTGGTCTTCGACGGCGACTCGCTGGCCGTCTCCGCCGCCGGCGAGTTGCTCGCCCGCGCCCCGCAGTTCGTCGAGCACCTGCTCACCGTCGACCTGGCGGTGGACCCGGCGGCCGTGCCGGACCGACGGCAGGGCCGGATCGGCCCGATGACCGTCACCCGGCACCTGGTGTCCGAGCAGCCGGTGGCCGCCTACCCGGCGCAGCCGGGCACGGTGGCCGAGCCGCTGAGCGACTGCGAGGAGGTCTGGCGGGCCCTGGTGCTGGGGCTGCGCGACTTCATCGACAAGAACGGCATGCCCTCCGTGGTGCTCGGCATGTCCGGCGGCATCGACTCGGCGGTGGTGGCCGCGCTGGCCGTCGACGCCCTGGGCGCCGACCGGGTGTTCGGCGTCGGGCTGCCCTCGCGGTGGTCCAGCGAGCACTCCCTGGCCGACGCCGCGGACTCGGCGGAGCGCCTGGGCATGCACTACTCCGTCGTCCCGATCGCCCCGGTCGTGACGGCGTTCGAGGACGCGGTTGAGCTGTCCGGCGTCGCCGCGGAGAACGTCCAGGCCCGGGTGCGCGGGACGCTGCTGATGGGGCTGTCCAACCAGCACGGCCACCTGCTGCTGGCCACGAGCAACAAGAGCGAGGTGGCCGTCGGCTACTCCACGCTCTACGGCGACGCCGCCGGTGGCTTCGCCCCGATCAAGGACGTGCTCAAGACCCTCGTCTGGGACCTCGCGCGGTGGCGCAACGCGCACGCCCGGGACCGCGGCCAGGTGGAGCCGATCCCGCAGGACTCCATCGACAAGCCACCGTCGGCCGAGCTGGCCCCCGGGCAGCAGGACAGCGACTCGCTCCCCTCCTACGAGGAGCTCGACGCCGTCATCGCCGACTACGTCGACCGTGACCTGGGGCTGGCCCAGCTGCTCGAGCGCGGCCACGACCCCGAGGTGGTGGCCCGGGTGCTGCGGCTGGTCGACCTGGCCGAGTTCAAGCGCCGCCAGTCCGCGCCGGGCACCAAGATCTCGCTCAAGGCGTTCGGCCGGGACCGCCGGCTGCCGATCACCAACCGCTGGCGGGAGAGCCTGCCCAGCGTCCGCGAAGGAGCGGCCCGATGACCGAGTCCCCCCTCTACGGCGGCACCGCCACCGCCCGGGTGCGCGTCCACCACCTGCAGCAGGCCAAGGAGCGCGGCGAGAAGTGGGCGATGCTCACCGCCTACGACACCTATGCGGCCGCGGTGTTCGAGGAGGCCGGCATCCCGGTGCTGCTGGTCGGCGACTCCGCGGGCAACGTCGTCCTCGGGCACACCTCGACCGTGCCGGTGACGGTGGAGGACCTGCTGCTGATGACCAAGGCGGTCACCCGCTCCACGAAGCGCTCGCTGATCGTCGCCGACCTGCCGTTCGGCAGCTACGAGTCCGGCCCGCAGCAGGCCTTCGACACCGCGGTGCGGTTGATGAAGGAGGGCGGGGCGCAGGCGGTCAAGCTGGAGGGCGGCGTCCGGGTGGCGCCGCAGATCCGGCTGCTCAGCGAGGCCGGCATCCCGGTGATGGCGCACATCGGCTTCACCCCGCAGAGCGAGCACGCCCTGGGCGGTTTCCGGGTGCAGGGCCGTGGCGCCGGGGCCGAGCAGCTGCTCGCCGACGCGCACGCGGTGCAGGACGCCGGCGCGTTCGCCGTCGTCATGGAGATGGTGCCGGCCGAGGTCGCCGGGCAGGTCACCAAGGAGCTGTCCATCCCGACGATCGGGATCGGTGCCGGGCCCGACTGCGACGCCCAGGTGCTCGTCTGGCCGGACATGGCCGGGATGACCTCGGGGCGGGTGCCGAAGTTCGTGAAGAAGTACGCCGACCTGCGCGGCGAGCTGCTCCGGGCCGCCCAGGAGTACGCGGCAGAGGTCCGCGAGGGCTCCTTCCCGGGGCCGGAGCACTCTTTTGAATAGCGACCCCCCGGGCCGCATCGCGGCCAGGAGCCGTCCCGGCTGCCACTGAGCCGCTTGGTCCGGGCCCGGCGGGAGCCTCCGGCCCCGCGCCGAGCCCGGACAGCGGCCTCCCGGCCGCAAGAGCGCGACTACACGTCGGTGATGCGGACGCCGGCGTGGGCCTTGTAGCGGCGGTTGACCGACACCAGGTTGATCGTCAGCGCCTCGACCTGGCGGGCGTTGCGCAGCCGGCCGGCGTAGACCCCGCGCATCCCCGGCAGCCGGCCGGCGAGGGCCTGCACCAGGTCGGTGGCCTCCCGGACGTCGCCGACCACCATCACGTCGCCCTCGAGCGTCGGCTGGGAGAGGTCCTCCAGCGTCACGGCGGAGAGGTGGTGGAAGGCGCCGACGACGGAGCTGTCCGGCAGCAGGGCGGCGGCCTGCTGGCACACACTGCCCTCGGCGACGTCCAGCACGTAGGCGCCGAGCTCGTCCCAGCCCATCGGGACGACGCAATCGACGACGACCTTCCCGGCCAGCGGGGTCGCCAGCTCGGCGAGGGTGTCGGCGTGCCCGGCGTACGGGACGGCGACGATCACCAGGTCCGCAGCACCGGCCACGTCGTCGTTGGAGCCACCCCGGACCGACACCCCGACGCCGCCGGCGGCCGCATCGGCCCGGGTGGCCACCTCGCCGGCGACCTCCTCGGCGCGTGCGGCGTCCCGGGATCCCAGCAGCACCCGCTGCCCGGCCGCGGCCAGCCGCACCGCCAGGCCCCGCCCCTGCGGCCCCGTGCCCCCGAGCACGCCGACGACGAGGTCCTCCATCGCGCGTCCGTCCGTCACGACTCCTCCTGATCCTCCGGGCGCCCTCACGGACGCCCCCTGCCGACGATCATGCCCCGCGCGACCGCACCCGGCCGCGCGGGTCGGCTCAGCCCCGGCCCTCCTCCCAGGCGCGGTCGGCGGCGTCGGCCGCCTCGTTCCGCTCGGCGACCTTCTCCAGGGCGGCCTCGGCCTCCGCACGGTCGTCGTACGGGCCCAGGCGGTGCCGCTCGGCACAGCCGTCCCGCGTCTCGACGGCGTGGTGCTTCAGGCAGTAGAACCACGGTCCCTGCGCCATCGTCGGCTCCTCTCGTGGTGTCCGGCTCGTCGTGTCCAGCTGGTGGTCTCCGGCTCGTGACGTCCAGCCTCGCATCCGCTGGTCGTCCTCGCCGTGGGCCCGGCCGTTGCGCCTGGCAACAGAACCGGTTCCGGAAATGACACGCCCCATCCCGTTCTGCTGAGCCCTCACCTGCGGCATGCTCCTGCCCATGACGGGGGGCCACACGCCCAGCACACGGCGCGACGGGGAGTCGACCCGTGCGGCGCTCGATCCCCTGCGCCCCGGTCGGGGGCCGGAGAGCGCCCTGGTCGCCGGGGCGCTGGCGGTGCTGCTCGCGGTGAGCGCGGTCCTGGGCTCGATCAACCTCTTCATCGACGGAGCTGTACGCGAGGGCGCCAGCCGTCCGGTCTACGCCGTCACGCTGGGCGCCTGCCTCCTGCTCGCCGCTGCCCTCGGGGTGCACCGGCGCGCCGGTGAGGCCGCGACCGTCGCCCTCGTGCTGTTCGGCGACCTGGTCTACGTGGTGTTCGCCTGGGCGACCGGCGACCCGCTGCGCTACGCCCCTCCCCTGATGCTGCTGTTCACCTGCCTCGTCGCCGCCTGGTTCCTCGGCATCCGTGCGCTCGCGGTGCACATGGTCGCCGTCGTCGTGGCCTGCTGGCTCGCCCTGGCCGACAGCTACCCGGGCACCGCCGGGCTCGTCGTCGCCGTGACGGCCAGCGCCGGGCTGCTCAACGCCGCCACCTTCGGGGTCTTCGTGCTGCGCCGGCGGGTGCAGCGCCTGCTGACGGCGACCCAGGCGCTGTCCTCCACCGACCCGCTGACCGGCCTGGCGAACCGGCGGTCCCTGGTCGACCAGGCGCCACGGATCTGGCGGCAGGCCCGGCGCGACGGCCAGCGGGTGGCGGCCCTGGTCCTGGACCTGGACCACTTCAAGCGGCTCAACGACACCTACGGCCACGCTGTCGGCGACGCCGTCCTCCGCGAGGTGTCCGACGCCCTGGCCGCCAGCGTGCGCCCGGCCGACATGTTGGCGCGCACCGGCGGGGAGGAGCTCGTCGTGCTCGGGCTGGTGTCCGACCCCGACGTGGCCTGGCGGCTGGCGCAGCGACTCCGGTTGGCCGTCGTGGACAGCGAGTGCGGACGGCAGCGGGGGGTGACCGCCTCGATCGGGGTCGCGCTGGCCGGCCCGGTCGACGGCGAGGACCCCACCGACGCGCTGTGGCGGCTGGTCGACCGCGCCGACGCCGCCATGTACGAGGCGAAGCAGGGCGGTCGGGACCGGGTGGTCGTGGCCGGCAGCCTGCTCGCCCCCCGCCCCCCGGTCGCCGGTGGCTCACGGCGTGGTCCGGGCGGCGGCGGGATGGCCTGAGCGGGAGCGGCGACCCACCGTCCCCGGGCGGCCCGGTCGGCGGTCTGCTTTCCTGCCAGCATGATCGCGACCGCAGAGCCGGGAGTCCCGGACCCCACCCGCACCGTGCCGCTGTCGCTGCGCGAGCAGGCCGACGTCCGGGACCGCTGGCTGACCCAGCGTCTGCTCGACGTGCTCCCTGGGCTGATGGACCGCGCGGAGATCGACCTGTGGGTGGTCATCGGACGCGAGTACAACGAGGACCCGGTGCTCCCGACCCTGCTGCCGGCGACCTGGCTGTCGGCCCGGCGGCGCACCATCCTGCTGTTCCACCGCAGCGACGACGGCGTCACGGCCGCGGCGGTCTCCCGGTACCCGGTCGGTCAGTTCCTCAGCTCCTGGGACGCCGACGAGCAGCCGGGGCTGACGGCGGAGGAGTCGCAGTGGACCGCCGTCCGCCGCTTCGTGGACCAGGCTGCGCCGCGCACGATCGGCGTGGACGTCTCGGCCACCTTCGCCCACGCCGACGGCCTGGCCCACACCGAGCACGACCTGCTGGTGCAGGCACTGGGCCCGCACGCGGAGGAGCTGGTCTCGGCCGAGCAGCTCGCGGTGGGCTGGCTGGAGACCCGGCTGCCCGAGGAGATCGCCGCCCTGCACGCCCTGAACCGGCTGGCCCACGAGGTCATCGACGAGGCGTTCTCACCGGCCGTCATCACCGTGGGCGAGACGACGGCGCTCGACGTCGCCTGGTGGATCCGCCAGCGCTTCGCCGACCTCGGGGTGGACGCCTGGTTCCAGCCCACCGTGGGGCTGCAGCGGGCCGGCAGCCCGCTCGCCGACGAGCGCGGCACCGTGCTGCCCGGCGTCCGCTACGACGCGGTCATCGAACCCGGTGACCTGGTGCACTGCGACGTCGGGCTCTCCAGCCTGGGCCTGATGACCGACACCCAGCGCAACGCCTACGTGCTCCGCCCCGGGGAGGGCGCCGCCCCGGCCGGGCTGGTCGCGGCGCTGGGCGTCGGCAACCGGATGCAGGACCTGACGACCGCAGCACTGCAGCCGGGCCGGACCGGCGACGAGGTGCTCGCCGCCGCCCGCGCCGCCGCAGCTGCGGCGGGCATCGACGGCGACGTCTACTCCCACCCGGTCGGGGTGCACGGTCACGGCGCCGGCCCGGCCATCGGGATGTGGGACCAGCAGGACGGCGTCCCCGGTGCGGGCTCGGCGCCGGTGCACCCGGACACCGTCTACGCCCTGGAGCTGTGTGTGCGGGTGCCGGTCGCGGAGTGGGGCGGTCAGCTGGTGCGGATGGCGCTGGAGCAGGGCATCGCGCTCACGGCTGCAGGCGTGGAGTACCTGGACCAGCGGCAGACCGAGCTGATCCTGATCCCGTCGGCCTGAGCTCGCCGAGGGGCTGCCCGGCGAGGTCGCTGCGCAGCCGGCGGACCTCCTCGGTCAGGTCGGCCAGCTGCGCACGCAACACGGCGTCGTCCGCCTCGTCCTGGGCATGGGCGGCGTCGGCGACCCGGCCGACGAACCAGGAGGCGACCGCGGCGGTGACCACACCGAGCAGGGCGATGCCGCCGACCATCAGCAGGGCCGCCACCAGCCGCCCCTCGCCGGTGACCGGGTACTCGTCGCCGTAGCCGACGGTGGTGATCGTGGTCAGCCCCCACCAGACGGCGTCCCCGTAGTCGGTGATGACGGCGTCGGGGGCGTCCCGCTCGGCGTCGTACACGGCCAGTGAGGCCATGAAGACGACGAGAGCGGAGATCGAGGTGACGTAGTAGGCGACCCGTCCGTGCAGCGAGACGGTGAGCTTGCGGTCGAGCACCCGGGCGACCCGGACGAGGCTGATGATCCGCAGCGGGCGCAGCAGCGGCAGGAGCACGGCCAGGCCGTCGAGCCAGTTCTGCCGGACGAACCGCCACCGGTGCTCGGCCAGCGCCAGCCGGATGACGTAGTCGGCCAGGAACACCGGCCACACCCCGACGGTCACCACCAGCAGGACCGTCTGCACCCAGCCCGGGAAGCCGGGCTGCAGCACCCGCCAGGCGTAGGCCACGACGAACAGCACGGCCACGACGACCAACGGCCACTGGCTGGCCCGCTCGTAGCGGGCCCTCATCTCCTCCCGGTGCACCCGGTCAGTGTCGCCGGGTCACTTCTCCCGCGCCTCGGCGGTCTTCTCGTCATTGGCCTTCTGGATGGCGTCGACCAGTTCGTCCTTGTCCATCGTCGACCGGCCCTCCACGTCCAGCTCCTTGGCGACGTCGTAGAGGTGGGACTTGGAGGCGTTCGCGTCCACGCCGCCCTTGGTCTCCCGGTCGGTGTCCCGGCCGCCCTCGGCCTGGGGATCACTCGGCCCCTTGTGGTCCTTGGGTTCCCAGTGGTCGCCCACCTTCTCGTGCGTGTGCTTCACCGCGCTCCAGGCGACCTGGTTGGCCCGCTGCTCGTCGCCGTAGGAGTCGGCGGCGGAGTCGTGCGCCTTGGCGAAGGTCCGCTGCGCCTTCTCGTCCGAGCGCTGCAGGGTGCTGGGGATCTCGTCCTGCTTCGCGTCGCCGCTCTTCGTGGTCTTCGGCATGGCCGTTCTCCTCGGTCGTCGGGACGGTCGGCCTCGAACGGCTACCCGGTGGGGAGCCCGGCCAGTCACCGGGCTCCCCACCGGGGTCAGGCGATCCCGTCGGTCACCGCACGCCCAGCCAGCGGGCCTTGGCGAGGGTCACGGCCAGCGCCCAGTAGGCGGGCTTGCGCGTGTAGTCCTCGAACATCACGTTGGCCGCGCCGGTGCCCTCGAAGAAAACCGGCACCCAGGAGTACTTGTCGTTGAAGCCCCAGATGGTGAAGGAGTTGCAGTCCTCGACGCCGAGGCAGGCCTCCAGCGCCCAGCGGTACCAGTCGGCCTGCTGCTCCAGCTGCTGCTGGGTGGGCCGGCCGTTCTCCCCGAGGGGCATGCGGACGTCGAGCTCGGTGATCGCCGTCTCCAGGCCGAGGTCGTCGAAGCGCTGCAGGTTCTGCTCGAGCGTCGCCGGGAACGGGTACTCGAAGCTCAGGTGCGCCTGGGTGGCGAAGCCGTGCAGCGGCACGCCCTGGGCCAGGAGCTCCTGGGAGAGGGCGTAGTAGGCGTCGCTCTTGGGCCCGATGTCGTCGACCGCGTAGTCGTTGAGGAACAGCTTCGCCGTCGGGTCGGCCTCGTGCGCCCAGCGGAAGGCGTCGGCGATGATGCCCGGGCCGAGCGCGCTGATCCAGATGTTCTCCGGGCGGAGAGTCGGGTTCGGCCCGTCGGTGAAGATCTCGTTGGCGACGTCCCACTGCTCGATCTTGCCGGCGTAGCGGCCGACCACGGTCTGGATGTGGTCCTTGAGGATCGCGCGCAGCTCGTCCGGGGTGAAGTCGCCCTCCGTCAGCCACGCCGGGTTCTGGCTGTGCCACAGCAGGGTGTGGCCCCGCACCTCCTGCCCGTGGCGCTGGGCGAACTCGACGATCGCGTCCATGGGGGCGAAGTTGTACTCGCCCTGCTCCGGGTGGATGAACTCCCACTTCATCTGGTTCTCCGGCGAGAGGGAGCTGAACTCGCGCGCCAGGGCCTTGCGGTAGGTCTGGTCGTAGGTGAACGGGTCGGGGTAGTCCTGCTCGAGGTGGTGCCCACCCCCGGCGACGGCGGTGCCGATCTCCAGGTCGCGCGGCGCCACGTCGCGCAGGCCGAGCCGGTCGAGGGCCTTGTGGACGCGTTGTTCCACGGCGTGGTCGGGAACCCGACCACGCTCCCCGGCCGCTGCCGGGGCGAGGGTGGCGCCGAGGAGGACGGGCAGCATGCCCACCCCCACCGCGCAACGGACGAACGTTCGGGACAGGGACCGCTGGGAGCGCATGGCGCAACCTCTCGTCGGCATCGTTGCCATGTCGGTAGTTTCCGGAAGTGCTGCGCGGCACATTACGAACCACCGACCGTCCTGACAACAGGTGCCCGGCGTGTCCTGGTGTCACCCGGCCGGGGCTGGTGGGCACGCCCCCTGGCCGTAGGGTGGGCCCGTCCACGAGGAGGAGGGGTCGGTGTCCGACACCCAGACGCGCACGGTCACCATCGCGGCCATCGCGGCCGAGGCAGGGGTGTCCGTACCCACCGTCTCGCGCGTCCTCAACGGCCGCTCGGACGTCGCCCCGCACACCCGGGAGCGGGTCGAGCGACTGCTGCGCGACCACGGCTACCGGCGCCGCGGGAGTCGGCCCCCCAACGCCGCCCGACTGATCGACCTCGTCTTCAACGACCTCGACAGCCCCTGGGCGGTCGAGATCATCCGGGGCGTCGAGGACGCCG
>NZ_JAAKGN010000157.1:0-10975 GCF_011039295.1 Modestobacter sp. KNN46-3
GGTACGTGGACTCGTCGATCACCCTCGTCGTCGGCAACCGTCCAACCACTGCCGTGTACAGCGGCCAGCTGGCCCTGGACCTGGACGAGTCCCAGTACGAGCGCGGCCACGGCCCCTGCCTGCACGCCGCGACCACCGGGGAACTCGTCGAGATCACCGACGCCCGCAGCGACACCCGGTGGCCCGACTACATCTCCCGAGCGGTCGAGCGCGGCAGTCGCAGCTCGCTGTCGGTGCCGCTGCCGATGACGGGCCTGCAGGCGGGGCTGAACGTCTATGCCACCGAACCGCGCGCCTTCGACGACGACACCCGGACGGCCGCCGAGGAGTTCGCCCGCGCAGCGGCGGTCAGCATCAGCAACATGCACGCCTACCAGACGGCCCGGGACGTCGCCGACAACCTGGAGGTGGCCATGCAGTCCCGCTCGGTCATCGACCAGGCCAAGGGCATCCTCATGGAGCGGCACGAGCTGACCGCGGAACAGGCGTTCCAGGTCCTGGTCCATGCCTCGCAAGGGACCAACAGAAAGCTCCGGGAGGTCGCCGATCACCTGGTGGCGACCGGGGAGCTCGTGCAGCCGCGACACCGCCGGTGAGTCGCTGAGCGAGCGACGTCCAGATCACCCGCTCCGGCGGCCCTGAGGTCCTCGACGTCGTGGACCTCCCCGACCCCGTCCCCCGCGAGGGCCAGACCCCGCTACGACATCTCCTCGTGCGGGGCGGACTCAGCCGGCACCCACCACCGGGCGTCCTGCAACTGACCTGGTCACTCGGGAGGAGCGACCAGGTCGGTCGGTGCAGTCAGAGCCGCAGCGTCAGCCGCGCGGCACAGCCCCCAACAGCATGGTCCGGATCGCCAGCTGCAGGGAGTCCTGCAGTTCCAGGTGCAGGACGGCGAGCGCCGGTTCGGCCTCGTAGGCGGCCCGTACGCCGGGCGGCGGCGAGCTGTAGGGCGCCAGGGCGCCGGCCAGGACCATCGCCTGGAAGCAGAACGTCTCGGCCGCGTCGCCGAGCTCCGGCACGTACCGGCGCAGGAGGTCGGCCGCGGCGGAGAGCCGGGTCAGGGCCGTGCGCTTGTGGCGCGTGACGACCTCGACGGTGACGTTGCGCTCCAGGACGCCGCCCTGCGCCCCCACCAGGTCGCACAACACCCGGTTCCCCGCCAGTGACCGGGCCAGCACCGCAGACAGCTGCTCGGCCCGCGGCTCCAGCGGCAGACCCGTGTCGATCCCGGTGGCGAGGTCGTCGGTCAACTCGGCGAGCCAGTCCAGCAGCACGGAGTCCATCAGCTCCAGCAGCACGCCTTCGCGGGAGTCGAAGTAGCGCAGCACGTTCGACTTCGCCAGGCCGACGCGGCGGCTCAGCTCGTTGAGGCTGACGTCGGCCACCGGCATCTCGTCGAGCATGGCGGCCGCCGTGGCCAGGATCGCGCGACGCCGCACCGCGCGCTGCTCCTCGCTGCGGGCCCGATGGAAGGTCACGACGCGACCCTAGCATTTCAGACCACCGGTCTCTTGACAACAGACCAGTGGTCTCTTAGCGTCTTCCGACGTAACAGACCACTGGTCTCTTCAGGAGGACGGCATGAGCACAGACTGGACGACGCGCGACATCCCCGACCAGCACGGCCGGGTGGCGGTCGTGACCGGCGCCAACACCGGTCTGGGCTTCGAGACCGCCAAGGCCCTCGCCGCACGGGGCGCCGCGGTGGTGCTCGCCGTGCGGGACGTCGACAAGGGCCGGCAGGCAGCGGCCCGGATGGCCGGCGACGTCACCGTGCAGCGGCTCGACCTGACGTCGCTGGAATCGGTCCACGCGGCCGCGGCCGAGCTGCGCGCCGCGCACCCGCGCATCGACCTGCTCATCAACAACGCCGGGGTGATGTACACCCCGAAGCAGACGACCCGGGACGGTTTCGAACGGCAGTTCGGCACCAACCACCTGGGCCACTTCGCACTCACGGGGCTGCTGCTCGACCTGCTGTTGCCCGTTCCTGGTTCGCGCGTGGTGACGGTCAGCAGCGTCGGCCACCGCATCCGTGCGGCGATCCACTTCGACGACCTGCAGTGGGAACGCGCGTACTCCCGGGCCGGCGCGTACGGGCAGTCCAAGCTCGCCAACCTGATGTTCACCTACGAGCTACAGCGCCGGCTCGCGGCGCACGGCACGACCACCGTCGCTGCGGCCGCACACCCCGGGGTGTCGAACACCGAACTGGTGCGCAACTCCCCCACCGCGGTCCGGGCGCCGATGGACCGGCTGGCTCCGTTCCTCACCCAGCCGGCCGCGATGGGCGCCCTGCCGACGCTGCGGGCCGCGACCGACCCGGCCGTCCTCGGCGGGCAGTACTACGGTCCCGGCGGCCGCGGCGAGGTCCGCGGTCACCCCCGGCTCGTCACGTCCAGCCCGGAGTCCTACGACCTCGCGGTCCAGCAGCGACTGTGGGCCGTCTCCGAGGACCTCACGGGCGTGACGTTCGGTGTCTGAGCACCCCTCGTCGACGAGGTGCCTCGACCTGTCGATCCCGCGCGAGTTCCTCCGAGCGCCCATGACGATCGGTGCTGTCGCGGCCAGCGGGAGAGCGCTGACCCGCGCCGCCATCGCACCGGTCCCAACGGGCGCAGCTGTCGTCGTCGTCGAGCTGGGCCCTGGCACCGGGGTGATGACGACAGCCATCGAGCAGCGGCTCGCTGGACGGGGCCGACAGCTTGCGATCGAGGTCAACGCACGGCTGGCCAGGGCTCTGTCCACCCGGCACCCAGCCGTCGCGGTGGTCCAGGCAGACGCCGCCGAGCTCGGCACGGTGCTCACCGACCGCGGCATCGCGCACGCCGACGTCGTCGTCAGCGGCCTGCCGTGGGCCGCCTTCCGGCCGCAGCAGCAAGAGCAGCTGCTCGACGCGCTGGTCACCGGTCTCTCGCCGAATGGCGTGTTCACCACCTTCGCGTACGTACACAGCCGGTGGGACGCCCGCCGCCCGGCGGTTCCGCCGGGAACTGGAGGCGCGGTTCGAGGAGGTGCTCATCGGCCGAACCGTGTGGCGGAACCTCCCGCCCGCCCTCGTGTACTACGCGCGCCGGCCCGTGACAGCCAGGCGAGGCACGGTCCGCGATCAGCTGATGATCCGGTCGGCGCGCCGGAGGTCCTGGATGAGCTCCTCGCGACTCTGTCCGTCGACGTGATGGCGCCACATCGGCGTGCCGGGGGCGCTGCGCCAGGATCCGCTCAGAGGGCTGTTGTCGACCGCATCGAACCCGAGATCGTCATAGAAGCGGGTGACGAGCTCGACGGCGTCCGGGAAGTCGCTGGAGACGACCAACGCCTTCCGGTCGCGTGCACCGGCTGGCCTGGCCAGCCGGAGCAGGCCAGGCAGCTCGTCGCTCGGGACGCGGATCGGATGGCGCGCGTGGAACTGGACGTGCGAGAAGGCCTTCACGACCTTCGACGCGGGCAGCTGCTCCTGGCGCAGCTCGTGGATCGTCGTGCGGCCGAGATCGACCTCGGGGATGTGCCCGTCACGCCAGACCATGTAGTTGTTGTTGTCGATCACGACCTTCCCCCGGAGCTCCTCGACCGGTAACCGGGCGGAGGGTGCGTAGGGGAACGCGGTGACCGCGAAGTCGGCCGCCGCCGCGGCCTCTGCTGCGTGCGCAGCCCGCGCCCGTGGGCCCAGTTCGCTGATCAGGCCTGTGAGCGACTCGGGGCCTCGCGAGTTCGCGATCACGACGTCGTAGCCGGCCGTGATCGACGCCCGGGCGAGCGTGCTCCCTGCCTGCCCGGCGCCGAGGATGCCGATGGTCGTCATGGTCGGAGCTCCTCGTCTCGTGGGCCGGCCCCGGCCTTGCCTCCTCGCGAGGCGCTCCTCGACCTCGGGCATCGCTGGGAGGCCTCGCGGGTGCTCACCAGGGCAGTTCCCCGGCCTCGTCCTGCAGGGTCCCCGTCGGGCCGTCCGGGCCCGAGGTGACCAGCCGCACGACGACTCGGGCGCTCGCCTCGACCGGTCGCCCGATCCCGAACGCCGCGGTCATGTCGGTCGCGGTGGTGCCCGGCTCGAGGGCGTTGAACCTGATGCCCGGGTGTGCCTTGGCGTACTGCACCGTCAGCATGGTGGCTGCGGCCTTGGACGCCGAGTAGAGCGCGAGCGGCAGCCCGAACTCCGGCCGCTCGGGGTTGGTGACCGCCCAGAACGACCCGGCGCTGCTGGAGATGACGACGACGTTCGGGGTCGACGACCTGCGGAGCAGGGGCAGTGCCGCCTCCGTGACGCGCACGATTCCCACCGCGTTCGTGTCGAACGAGCGCAGCGCCGCCGGGCCGTCGAGCCCGGTCTCCAGGACGCCCGCGTTGTGGACCAGGACGTCGAGGCGCCCCTCGGCCGCGTCGATCGCCGCCAGGGCGCGGCCTACCGACGCGTCGTCGGTGACGTCCAGCTGGACGGATCGCGCCCCGATCTCGGCGGCGGCCTTCTCGCCGCGCTCGACGTCCCGCGCGCCGATGTAGACGATGTGCCCCAGCTCCACGAGCTGTCCGGCGGTCTCGAACCCGATGCCCTTGTTGGCGCCGGTGATCAGGGTGACGGTCATGGCGTCCTCTCGCAGTGGTCCGCCCGATGGGGCCGTCGTGGACGCTATGGACCGGGAACGGAGTCACCCAGAGCCCTCTGCAGCCTGGGGTCTGACAGTGCCCCCGCTGATCACTGCCGGCGGCCTAGGGTCGCTGGCGTGGACGAGTCGGCGAATCCGCTCGGGGCCTTCCTGCGTGCCCGGCGCGAGCTGGTGACGCCCCAGCAGGCGGGCATCCCCGACGGCGGTGTGCGGCGGGTGCCGGGACTGCGGCGGGAGGAGGTCGCCCTCCTGTCCGGCATCAGCGCCGACTACTACCTCCGGCTGGAACGGGGCCGCGACCGTCACCCGTCCCTGCAGGTGCTGGAGTCCATCGCCCGAGTGCTGCAGCTCGACGACGACCACTTCGCCCACCTGCTGACGCTGGTCGCGGAGGTCCCCCGGCAGCGGAAGCGCCGGCCGCGCAAGGAGAACCCGCCGGCGGGAGTGCTCAAGCTCCTGGACTCCCTCGTGCAGCCGGCCTTCATCGAGGACCGCTACTTCGACATCCTGGCCGCGAACCGCATGGCGACCGCGCTGTCCCCCGGCCTCGCCGTCGGGGGGAACCAGCTGCGCGACCTGTTCCTCGATCCCGGCCAGCAGGCGCTGCACCCGGAGTGGGAGCGCGTCACGGAGTGCTTCATCGCGAACCTCCGGCAGGCCGTCGGCACCGACGGCGACGACCCCCGGTTCATCGAGCTCACCGGCGAGCTGACGCTGGCCAGCTCGCGGTTCCGGCAGCTGTGGCCACGGCACGAGGTGCGCCGACAGTGGGGGACGCCGATCCGGCTCGACCACCCCCAGGTCGGGGACATGACGCTCAACCGGGAGCGCCTGGCCATCAACGGCACCGACCACCTGATGCTGGTCGTCTACCACCCGGACGCCGGTTCGGATGCCGCGGACAAGCTGTCGCTCCTGGCCTCCGCCGCCCTGCCCACGTCGGGCACCGAGCCCGACGTCGCACGGCGCAGCTGACGACGCCGCCGAGCAGGAGCCCCACGACACCACGCAGGCCGGCCGGCAGCCGAGCACCTACGGTCGGGACGTGCGTGCTGTGCAGCTGACCCGCTTCGGCGGCCCCGAGGTCATGGACGTCGTCGACCTCCCCGACCCCACTCCAGGCGACGGCGAGCAGCTGTTCGACATCAGCTCGGCGGGGGTGAACTTCGCCGACACCCACCACCGGGTGTCCGGCAACTGACGTCACGCACGGGCCCGTCGTCCCCACGCAGTGCGCCGCAGCGCCCGGGGGATGGCCGTCGCGGTCAGCGAGCTACCGCACCGGCTCGACGCGCAGCCCAGCGGACCGCCCACCGGCACGCCGCCTCACGCCGGTTCCTCCGCGGCCCCGACCGCACACTGTCACGGCCCCGCGCGCTGACGCGCAGGTCGGTACCGGTCAGCAGGTCCTGAGGTGCTCGGTCGTCCCGTCGGAGGGCGACGGTGCCGATGACCGCGGCGACCAGGCCGGCCCACAGGACCAGTGGTGCCACGACGACGAGGCCGGGCAGCTCGGCGGCCCTGTCACCGGACCACCGCGAGAACGCAGCGACGACGAACCACGGCCCCGAGACCAGGACGCCCCGCACGAGCAGTGCACGACGTGCGGCGGGGCGGCCGTCCCACTGCACCACTGCGGCCCGCACCAGGCGCTGCCCGGGGGTCGCGCCGCCGGCGAGGACCGGGACGGCGACGAAGACGAACAGCAGTGAGACGCCCAGCCCGATCAGTGAGCCGCCGTCGAGGAGGCCGACGAGCAGGAAGTCGACCGCCGCAGCGGTCGCTCGGCGCAACGGACCGGACCGGCCCGAGCGCGCCGCCCCGTGGCCCGGGTGCGGCACCACCACGACCGCCGGCGCCAGCAGAGCGCCGATGAGGGCGCCGCCGACGTTGGTCAGGACGTCGTCGACGTCGAGGACGCGGTAGGCGCAGTCGTAGAGACCGAGGACGCCGCTGCCCTGGACCGCCTCGATCGCCGCGGAGGCCGCCAGTGCGACCACGAGGACCCGGGGAAGCGACCACCGGAAGGAACGCCGGAGCAGCACACCACCGGGGACGAACATCGCGACGTTGTAGAGCAGCTGGAACAGGGCGGGACTGGACAACGGGGAGTGCCCCTCGGCGAGGTCGCCGCGAACGGCCCCGACGAAGGCGAACGGCTCCAGGTTCCTCCCGACGCAGACCACGTCATCGGGTGACGGCAGTGGGAGCAACGTCAGCGCGACCACGAAGACGGCGTAGACGGCGAAGAGGTAGAAGCCCGCCGCACGCCCCCGGTCGACCACCCCGAACCGTCGGTACTGCACGACCAGCACCGGGACGGCCAGAACTCCCAGCGCCAGCAGGGCGAGGACCGCGCCCAGGCTGAGCTGCCCGCGGAAGGCGTCGAGCACCGTGGTCACATCGGCTCCCTCGTCGACCGTGCATGTCCCACCCGCATGCCGTGCATCCCCCCGGACCGGGCGTCGGCGCCCGACGTCCGTCTCGGCCGCCTCGATGCGTGCACGAGGCCGGTGGTCAGGCCGCAGCCAGGGACAGCCCGGCCAGGCCGGCCATGCCCACCACGGCGAGTCCGGAGAGCGCGAGCAGGGCGCGGTGGTCGAGCATCACCGCGACGAACTCCCGGAGGTAGGCGCTGGGCCAGTAGTAGAGCGCGGTCGGGCAACCGATCGCCTGGGCGTCGATCCCCAACCGCCGCGCGAGCAGCGCCGCGCGAGGAGCGTGGTAGTTGCTGGTGACTATCAGGTAGGGCCCCGGCACACCTCGTTGCTCCAGCAGCCGCGCGCTGAACCGGAGGTTCTCCCGCGTGTTGCGTGACCGGCCCTCCACGAGGACGTCCTCGTCGGCGATGCCGTGCCGGCGCAGCCACTCGGCCATGGCGACTCCCTCGGCGCGCGGCTCGTCGGGGCCCTGGCCACCGCTGGGGACGATCGGCAGCGCACCCGTCCGTCTCCTCCGCTCCTCGACGGCGGTGACGGCACGGCGCAGGCGCGCGGCGAGCAACGGCGAGACCTCCCCTCCGACCAGACCGGCCCCGAGCACGATGACTGCTCGGGCCTCGGCCCGCCGGGCGAGCCAGGCGTAGAGCGCGGTGTGCGTCGCGAAGGCCAGGAAGAGCAGGCCGGCGCAGGCCTGCGCGGTCAGCAGGCCCACCGCCAGGGCACCGGTCACGGGGTTCTCGTGCCGGAGCAGAGCGACGAGGACGACGGGGAAGCCGATCATCGACAGCCCTGCCAGCAGGGAGAGGGCGTTGGCCAGCGATCTGCTCTCCCGGCGCAGCACCAGGACACCGTCGACGACCAGGAGCAGCGGCAGCAGGGCCAGCCCGAGCCCGACCAGTGCTGCCACCGCGAGGAGGACGACGCCGGTGACGACCTCCAGTTCGGTCGACCGCGCGGTCAGCAGGGCGACCGAGCCCAACAGGTAGTGGACGAGGAGGACCACCAGGACGCCGTTGCGGAGGGCCCGCGGGTCCCTCCGCAGCGACCAGAGCAGCGCTGCGCCCACGACGAGGACCCCGAGGAGCGGAGCCAGATCCCGCGCGGCGAACTCCGTCGGCGGGCCCACTCCTCGATCCAATCACCCCGGTCGCGAGCGCGTGCAGCGCACTCGGGCCACTCGGGCGATGTGCAGGTGGGCGGCCCCTAGGGTGCGGTCATGCCGGTCGGGAGCCCGTACCGCCGCCTGAACCGCCGCGTCAGGGCACTGCCCGGACTGATGTCCCGTGCGCCGTCGTGGGTGCTCCTCCTCGTCGGCGTGGTGACCACGGCGCTCGGCGTGCTCCTGGCCGTGCGCCCGCTCAGCTCGTTGACCGTGCTGGGTGTCTACATCGGCCTGAGCTGCGTCGTCTCCGGAGTCGGTGACCTCGTGACGCACCGCGACGGTGCCGGATGGCGGCCACTCGTCAGCGGCGCCGGCTGGGTCCTCACCGGCGTCGCCGTCCTGGGTGGCTCGGTCGGAGCCTCGAGCTCCTCGGCCCCTCCGTTGCCGTCCTGCTCATCGCCAGTGGCGCCGTGCGGCTGCTCGACCTGCGCCGCGGCCCGACCGCGGACCGGGCGCTGTCCAGCGTGTTCGGCCTGTCGGAGATCGCGTTCGGCGTCGTCGCACTCGCGTGGCCCGATGCCACGCTGCTGGTCGTCGCGTTCCTGTTCGGCATGCGCACCGCCGCCTTCGGTCTCTCCCTGCTCTGGCGAGGAGTCGCACGTCGAACCCCCTCGGGTGCCCGGCGGCCGTCCCGCGGCCCCGCCGCCGTGAGGTGGACGGCCGCAGGCGTCGTCCTGCTCGTGGCGGGCACGACGTTGGCCGTGAGCCACGAGCTCCGGCAGGGCATCCCGGTGCTGGACGGCTTCTACGACGCTCCGGACGCCCTACCCGACGAGCCCGGGCAGTTGCTGCGGGTCGAGCCGTACCGCGGGGACCTGCCGCCGGGGCTCGAGGCCCACCGCATCCTCTACACGACGACCGCGGACGACGGCGTCCCCGCGCTGGCGAGCGGTGTGGTCGCGGTGCCCGCCGAGCCCACGGGCCGGCCGGTCCCCCTGATCGCCTGGGCGCACGGCACGGTCGGTGTCGCGCGAGCGTGCGCGCCCAGCCTGGGCCGTGACGCCATCTCCACCGAGGGCATGCCGGCCATGGACACCCTGGCCCGCAACGGGTGGGGGATGGTCGCCACCGACTACACCGGCCAGGGCACCGAGGGGGACTTCCCGTACCTGATCGGGCAGGGAGAGGGGCGCTCGGTCCTGGACGCCGTCCGCGCCGCGCACCAGGTCGCGGACCTGGACCTGTCCCGGGAGACGGTCATCTGGGGGCACTCCCAGGGAGGCCACGCCGCCCTGTGGGCCGGCCAGCTCGCCCCGACCTACGCGCCGGACGTCGCCGTCGTCGGGATCGCCGCGCTGTCGGCGGCGAGCGACCCCCTGACACTTGCGCAGATCGTCACCGCGCACCCCGGCGCCCTCGGCGCGAGCCTGGGCATCTCCTTCGTGGTCGCCGCGTACAGCCGGTGGTACCCGGACATCTCCCTGGACGACGTCACCCCGGCGGCGCGGACGCTCGTCCGGGAGGCAGCCGCCCGCTGCACCAGCGAGCCAGGGAGCCTCGTCACCGTCCTGACCGGCGTCGCGGTCTCCGCGGACACCCCGATCCTCCGGACGGACCCGACGACCGGCGCGATCGGCCGCCGACTGCGCGAGAACGTGGCGCCGGGACCCTGGGAGGCACCGCTGTTCCTGGCCCAGGGAGGCGCGGACGAGGTCATCGTCCCCCGTCTGCAGGACGACTACGTGTCCCGGCTCTGCGCTGCCGGGCACCCCCTGCTGTACACGAGGTACCCCGACAGGTCGCACATGGGCGTGCTCGAACCCGACTCCCCCCTGAACGCCGACCTGGAGCAGTGGACGCGGGAACGGCTGGCCGGCCTCCCCCAGGCCAACAGCTGCCCGTGACCCACTCCGGACCGGGACAACCAGCGCTGAGCCGACGTCGGCAGCTCACGAGCAGGACGCCAGACCGTCCGCCATCCTCTGCATCACCCCGCGCATGATGCGACGCATCAGCCACCGGGTGCCCCAGCGAGCGGTGTAGCTGCCTGACCACCGGATGACCGTTCCCCCGGAGGACGTCTCGTCCAGTTCGATCACCGCGACGTAATCGGAGATGAGAGCACTGCGCACGCCCTCGTAGGCGAAACGCCGGGGAGGGTCGAGAGCGGTGATGCCCTCGATCGTGACCACCTTGCCGGTACGGAAGGCTCGGGTGGCGCCGACGCCGTCACGGCCATCGAGTGCCAGCCCCTCGGATCGTTCGAGGACCAGCTCATCGACGGTCGACCACCTGGGCCAGCTGGCCGGGTCGAGCAACCGCGACCACAACTCAGGGCGCGGGGCCGCCGACACTGCTCGTGCGGCATAGGTGAGCATCACGGCGCTCCTCGTGAGGTCATGAGACGACAGCGACAGGGCTCACCGGTCATGGACCTGACGCCGACCCCCATCTCGCCGGGACCTGTGCCGCGAGGCCTCGAGCCTGATGGGCTCCGACTCCTCGCAGGAAGTGACGATGCCTGAAGGCGGCGCACACGAGCGCTCCTCCAGGCCGGCCGACGGGTGACCGGTCGAGAACCCATGACCAGGATGCACGGCCCGGATGCCGGTCGCTCGTCGAGCCGACTCGGCGTCCACGACCTGCTCACGCGCTCGTCCCGACGCCCAGGAACCCCTCACCACACGCGTGGCGGGGTGCCCTGGGTCAAGTCCGCCGGCGTGGTGTGTGACGACTACCGCGTGATCTTCATGTCGGGTCAGGCGCTGAGCGCCGGGATAGTCGGCTGCGTGGTCACCTCCTGAGTGGTGCCGTCGGTGTCGGTGACG
>NZ_JAAKGN010000158.1:0-10776 GCF_011039295.1 Modestobacter sp. KNN46-3
CCGGCCTTGGCAGACTCCCTCCGAGGACTGCCCGCGCTCGTCCTCCGGACATCGCCCGTGTCCTGATCGTCACAGGTGTGCGGAGGCCGCTCTGCGGGCATCCGACGACGAACCCCTCTCGGTTCAGCCGTGACGACCCGCGCCCCTGCTCCGAGCCCAGGGGCGACCAGCTCAGGAGGACGACCTTTCATGACCACCCAGGTGTGGCCCGGTTCCGCATATCCCCTCGGGGCGACCTACGACGGCACCGGCACCAACTTCGCGATCTTCAGCGAGGTGGCCGAGAAGATCGAGCTGTGCCTGTTCGACGACGCGGGCAACGAGGAGCGCATCCGGCTCCCCGAGATGGACGCCTACGTCTGGCACGCCTTCCTCCCCGGCGTCCAGCCCGGCCAGCGCTACGGCTTCCGCGTGTACGGCCCGCACGACCCCGAGCAGGGGCACCGCTGCAACCCGAACAAGCTGCTGCTGGACCCCTACGCCAAGGCGATCGACGGGCAGGTCGACTGGGACGAGGCGGTGTTCGGCTACCACTTCGCGACCGGGGCGAAGAACGACGACGACTCGGCCGCGCACATGCCGAAGTCCGTCGTGATCAACCCCTACTTCGACTGGGGCGTGGACCGCCCGCCGAAGACCCCGTACAACAAGACGGTCATCTACGAGGCGCACGTCAAGGGCCTGACGATGACCCATCCGCGGATCCCCGAGGAGCTGCGCGGCACCTATGCCGGCGTCGCCCACCCGGCGATCATCGAGCACCTGCTGGAGCTCGGGATCACCGCGATCGAGTTGATGCCGGTGCACCAGTTCGTCCAGGACGACACGTTGCTGCAGAAGGGCCTGCGCAACTACTGGGGCTACAACACGATCGGCTTCTTCGCGCCGCACAACGAGTACGCGCAGCAGACCGACGGCCAGCAGGTGCAGGAGTTCAAGGGCATGGTCCGGGCCATGCACGAGGCGGGCATCGAGGTCATCCTCGACGTCGTCTACAACCACACCGCCGAGGGCAACCACATGGGCCCGACGCTGTCCTTCCGGGGCATCGACAACCAGGCCTACTACCGGCTGGTCGAGGACGACAAGCAGTACTACATGGACACCACCGGCACCGGGAACTCGCTCAACGTCCGGACGCCGCAGTCGCTGCAGCTCATCATGGACTCGCTGCGCTACTGGGTCACCGAGATGCACGTCGACGGGTTCCGCTTCGACCTGGCGTCGTCCCTGGCCCGCCAGTTCCACGAGGTCGACCGGCTGTCGGCGTTCTTCGACCTCTGCCACCAGGACCCGATCGTCAGCCAGGTGAAGCTGATCGCCGAGCCCTGGGACATCGGCGACGGCGGCTACCAGGTCGGCAACTTCCCGGCGCTGTGGACGGAGTGGAACGGCAAGTACCGCGACACCGTCCGCGACTTCTGGCGGGGCGAGAACGCCACGATCGGCGAGTTCGCCAGCCGGATCACCGGCTCGGCCGACCTCTACCAGCACTCCGGCCGGCGTCCGGTGGCCAGCATCAACTTCGTCACCGCGCACGACGGGTTCACGATCAACGACCTGGTCTCCTACAACGAGAAGCACAACGAGGCCAACGGCGAGGACAACAACGACGGCGAGAGCCACAACCGCAGCTGGAACTTCGGCGTCGAGGGCGAGACCGACGACCCCGAGATCCTCGCGTTGCGGGCCCAGCAGCGGCGCAACTTCATCACCACGCTGATGCTCTCCCAGGGCGTCCCGATGCTGTTGCACGGCGACGAGCTCGGCCGCACGCAGCGCGGCAACAACAACGGCTACTGCCAGGACTCCGAGCTCACCTGGATCGACTGGGAGAACATCGACGAGGGCCTGCTGGAGTTCACCAAGCTGGTCACCAAGCTGCGCACCGACCACCCGACGTTCCGCCGCCGGCGGTTCTTCCACGGCCGCCCGGTGCGCCGCGCGGAGGGCGACCCGGTCCAGGACGTCGCCTGGTTCACCCACGCCGGCGAGCTGATGAGCGAGGAGGACTGGGACGCCCACTACGCCAAGTCGATCGGCGTCTACCTCAACGGCCACGGGATCCGCTCCACCGACGAGCGGGGCGAGCCGGTCGTCGACGACTGCTTCTACCTGGTGTTCAACGCCTGGCACGAGGACATCGAGTTCACCCTGCCCAGCAGCGAGTACGCCGAGGGCTGGACCGTGGTGGTGGACACCGCGGAGATGAGCGAGGTCGAACCGGTCGTGGTGAAGGCCGGTGACACGTTGACCGTGGCCGCCCGCGCCACCGTCGTCCTGCAGTCCGCCTCATGAGCCAGCCGCCCGGAGGCCAGCCGGACGAGAGCCGCCGCCGGGAGGTGCCCGCGGGCACCTACCGGCTGCAGGTGACCGCCGACTTCACCCTCGACGACGCGGCGACCGTGGCCGGCTACCTGGCCGACCTCGGCGTGACGCACGCGTACTCGTCCCCGCTGCTGCGCTCGGCGGCGGGGAGCACGCACGGGTACGACACGGTCGACCACGCGCACATCGACGAGCCGCGCGGCGGGCGGGCCGGGCTCGACCGGTTCGTGACCGCGTTGCACGAGCACGGGCTCGGCCTGGTGCTGGACCTGGTGCCGAACCACATGGGCGTCAGCGACCCGGCCGAGTCCGGCTGGTGGTGGGACCTGCTGCAGCACGGGCGGGAGTCCGACCACGCCGACGCCTTCGACGTCGACTGGGACTTCGGCGGCGGCCGGATCCGCATCCCGGTGCTGGGCAGCGCGGACGACGTCTCCCAGTTGGAGGTCGTGGAGACCGACGACGGTCCCGAGCTACGCTACTACGACAACCGCTTCCCGATCGCCCCCGGCACCGGGACGGGCACGCCGCAGGAGGTGCACGACCGGCAGCACTACGAGCTGGTCGACTGGCGGCGCGCGGACGACCAGCTGAACTACCGGCGCTTCTTCGCGATCAACACCCTCGCCGGGCTGCGGGTCGAGGACCGGGACGTCTTCCGGGCCACCCACGCGCTCGTCGTCCAGCTGGTGGAGAACGGCTCGGTCGACGCACTCCGGATCGACCACCCCGACGGGCTCGCCGACCCGAAGGGCTACCTGGACCTGCTCGCCGAGGCGACCGGTGACCGGTGGACCGTGGTGGAGAAGATCCTCGAGCCCGGCGAGGAGCTCCCCGAGAGCTGGAAGACGGCCGGGACGACGGGGTACGACGCGCTCGCCGAGGTCGACGACGTGCTCATCGACCCGGCCGGCGAGGCCGCGATCACCGCGCTGGACACCGAGCTGGCCGGCGGCCGGGTCGACTACGCCCAGCTCGTGCACGACTGCAAGCGCGAGGTCACCGACGGCATGCTCGGGTCGGAGGTGGCCCGCCTGCACCGGATCGTCGGCGAGCTCCCCGGCGTGACCGCCGAGCAGGTGACCGAGGGGCTGGCCGAGCTGCTGGCCGGCTTCCCGGTCTACCGCAGCTACCTGCCCGACGGCCGCGAGCACCTGGACGCCACGGTGGCCGCGGTGAAGCTCCGCCGTCCCGACCTCACCGCCGCCGTCGACGCGCTGCACCCGCTGCTGGGCTCGGCCGGCACCGAGCTGGCCACCCGGTTCGAGCAGACCTCGGGTCCGGTCATGGCCAAGGGCGTCGAGGACAGCGCCTACTACCGGTGGTCGCGCTTCGTCGCGCTCAACGAGGTGGGCGGCGACCCGGCCCGGTTCGGGACGACGGTCGAGCAGTTCCACGCGGCGCAGCAGCACCGCCAGGAGGTCAAGCCGGCCTCCATGACGACGCTGTCCACGCACGACACCAAGCGCAGCGAGGACGTCCGGGCCCGGCTGGCCGTGCTCGCCGAGGTCCCGTCCGAGTGGGCCGGCCTGGTCCGCGGCTGGCTGGACCGGCACCCGCTGGCCGACCGCCCGCTGGCCCACCTGGTGCGGCAGAACCTCGTCGGCGCCTGGCCGCTCTCCCGGGAGCGGGCGCACGCCTACGTGGAGAAGGCGGCCCGGGAGGCGGGCACCTCGACCACCTGGACCAACCCGGTGCAGGAGTTCGAGGACCAGCTGCACGCCCTGGTGGACGCAGCGTTCGACGACGCCACCACGCACGCGGAGATCGAGCGGTTCGTGCAGCGGATCGCGCCGTTCGGCTGGTCGAACTCGCTGTCGCAGAAGCTGCTGCAGCTGACCATCCCCGGCGTCCCGGACGTGTACCAGGGCACCGAGCTGTGGGACTTCTCGTTGGTCGACCCGGACAACCGGCGTCCGGTCGACTACGGGGTGCGGCAGGAGCTGCTGGCCCGGCTGGACGAGGGCTGGGTGCCGCCGGTCGACGAGACCGGTGCGGCCAAGCTGCTGGTCGTCTCCCGCACGCTGCGGCACCGGCGCGACGCCCCGGATGCCTGGTCGGGGTACACCCCGGTGCCGGCCCGCGGGCCCGCGGCCGACTCCGTCGTCGCGTTCGACCGCGGCGGCGTCGTCACCGTCGCGACCCGGCGGCCGGTCCACCTGGCCGAGACCGGCTGGGGCGACACCGCGGCCGGCTCGCGGACCGGCGCGTGGCGGGACCTGCTCACCGGCACCCGACTGGTCTCCGACTCGGGCGGCATCCGGCTGAGCGAGCTCTGCGCACAGCTGCCGGTCGCCCTGCTCGTCCGGGACTGAGCCGGTCCGGTCCCCGCCACCAGGGCCTGGTGGCGGGGACGGACCGTCAGCACCGGATCGCGTCGATCACCTCCACCGGACCGCGATCAGCGCGGGCACCAGCCCGGCCAGCGCGCCGACGGCCGTCGCCGTGACCAGCCTTCGACCGCCGCAGCACGGGCAGGATCCGGGTCCGGACCACGGTCATGTCCGCTCTCTTGGTGTCGGGGAACGGGATCGTCGCAGGACCTGGCGGTGCGGAGCCCCGGTCGGGGTTGTCCCGGAGACGGGAACGCCGTCCCGAGCAGGTCGTCCGCCGGTCGGACGCCGTCCGGCGCGAGACGTAGGCGCCGGCGACGGTTGACCGCCGGGTGCCCGGGCATGATCGACCTGCCCGTCCCCCGCACCGCCCTGGAGGCCCCCGCATGTCCGAGCCCGTCGACTTCACCGTCTGGGCGCCGCTGCCCGAGCGGGTCCGCCTGCAGGTCGACGGCGGGGTGCGCGACATGCAGCGGGACGACGCCGGCTGGTGGCGCGCCACGGTCGACGCCTCCCCCGAGGCCGACTACGGCTACCTGCTCGACGACAACCCGACGCCGCGACCCGACCCGCGCTCCCGGCGTCAGCCCGACGGCGTGCACGGGCTCTCCCGCCGCTTCGACCCGTCCGCGTACCGCTGGGGCGACGGTGCCTGGACCGGGCGCCCGCTCGCCGGCGGGGTGGTCTACGAGCTGCACATCGGCACCTACACCCGCGAGGGCACCTTCGACGCGGCGATCCGGAACCTGGACCACCTGGTCGACCTGGGCATCGACTTCGTCGAGCTGCTGCCGGTGAACGGCTTCAACGGCACGCACAACTGGGGCTACGACGGCGTCGCCTGGTACGCGGTGCAGGAGACCTACGGCGGCCCCGCGGGCTACCAGCGCTTCGTCGACGCCTGCCACCAGCGTGGCCTCGGCGTCATCCAGGACGTCGTCTACAACCACCTGGGCCCGTCGGGCAACTACCTCCCGGAGTTCTTCCCGGTCTTCGCCGAGGGCGCGAACACCTGGGGCAACTCGATCAACCTCTCCGGCCCGGACTCCGACGAGGTGCGGCGCTACGTCCTGGACAACGCCCTGATGTGGCTGCGCGACATGCACGCCGACGGCCTGCGGCTGGACGCGGTGCACGCGCTGGTCGACGAGCGGGCCACGCACGTGCTCGAGGAGATGGCCGCCGAGGTCGCCAAGCTCTCGGTCGCCGAGGGCCGCCCGCTGACGCTGATCGCGGAGAGCGACCTCAACGACCCGCGGATGGTCACGCCCCGGGTGGCCGGCGGCACCGGCCTGGACGCGCAGTGGAGCGACGACTTCCACCACTCGCTGCACGCCCAGCTGACCGGCGAGGGGCAGGGCTACTACGCCGACTTCGAGGCGGCCGGGCTCGGCGGGCTGGCGAAGGTGCTGACCGGCGCCTTCTTCCACGCCGGCGACTGGTCCAGTTTCCGCAGGCGGCACCACGGCCGCCCGGTCGACACCGCGGCCCTGCCGGGCTGGAAGTTCCTGGCCTACCTGCAGGACCACGACCAGATCGGCAACCGGGCGGTCGGTGACCGGATCTCCGCCTCGCTCTCCCCCAGCCTGCTCGGCGTCGGCGCCACCCTGGTGCTGACCAGCCCGTTCACCCCGATGCTCTTCATGGGCGAGGAGTGGGGCGCCTCGACCCCGTGGCAGTTCTTCACCAGCCACCCGGAGCCCGAACTGGGGCGGGCCACCGCGGAGGGCCGGATCGGGGAGTTCGCCGAGCACGGCTGGGACGCCGCCGTGGTGCCCGACCCGCAGGACCCGGAGACCTTCACCCGCTCGAAGCTGGACTGGTCGGAGGTCGAGCAGGAGCCGCACGCCCACGTGCTCGCCGTGCACAAGGCGCTGCTCGCGCTGCGCCGCCGGCACCCGGAGCTGGTCGACCCGGACCTGTCCGCGGTGCAGGTGCACTGGGACGACGCCGACCGGTGGCTGGTCGTGCACCGCGGCTCGCTGCGGGTGGTCGCCAACCTGTCCGACCAGCCGCGGGAGATCGACCTGGACACCGCGGCCACCGAGGTCCTGTTCGCCAGCGGGGAGCTGCCCGAGCTGGACGGGGCGCAGGTGACGGTGCCGGCGGAGAGCGCCGTCGTCCTCGCCACCCACTGAGCGTGGACCGGCTCCCCCGGGACCCGGCCGAGCTGGCCGACGCCTACCGGGTGCCGGCCGGCCGGCACCTGCGGGTCAACTTCGTCGCCTCGCTGGACGGCGCCATCACCGTCGACGGCCGCAGCGGCGGGCTGGGCTCGGACGGCGACCGGCGGGTGTTCCGGATGCTGCGCGCGCTCTCCGACGCGGTGCTGGTCGGGGCCGGCACGGCGGCGGCCGAGGGCTACCGGCCGGTGCTCCCCGACTCCGCCGTCGGCCGGCTGCGGGCTCAGCTCGGCCGCCCGCCGGTCGCCCCGGTGGTGATCGTGTCCCGGCGGGCCTCGCTGGCCCCGGACGACCAGCTGGTCACCGCTGCCGTGACGCCCACCCTCCTGGTCACCTGCGGCGCGGCCGACGCCGACCGGCGGGCGGCGCTCACATCGGCCGGCGTCGAGGTGCTGGTCTGCGGCGACGACGAGGTGGACCTCCCGACCGCGCTGGACGCCCTGGCCGGACGGGGCCTGGAACAGGTGCTGTGCGAGGGCGGCCCGGCGCTGTTCGCCGCCGCCCTGACCGCGGGGGTGGTCGACGAGCTGGACCTGACGATCGCCCCGCTGCTGGTCGGCGGCGGGCCGGGCCTGTTGCCGTCAACGTTCTCGGCGCCGCCCCGGGCAGAGCTCGTGCAGGCGCTCACCGAGGACGCCGTCCTCTTCACCCGCTACTCCCTGCGCTGAGGCCCGGGCCTCCGGAGGCTGAGGGCACTGGTCGGTGAGTGGGCCAGGATGACGCCGTGGCGGAGACCGGTGGGACGGCGCTCAGCATGCAGGAACTCCGTGCGGTGACCAGGTACGCCGCTGAGAGCGCGCAAGAGACGCTCGAGGTCTTCGAGCGCTCTCGACCGGCAGATCTCAGGCCGCGCGACGCCATCGACGCCGCCTGGACCTTCGCCCATGGCGGCGAGCGCGGCAGGCGCCTGCGGGACACCGGCTGGGCCGCCCACAGAGCTGCCCGCGACGCCGGTACCGGAGCCGCCGGCGACGCAGCACGAGCAGCGATGCACGCGGCATCAGCCGCGTACCTGCACCCGCTGGCCGACGCCCACCAGGTCAAGCACGTCCTCGGGGCCGCGGCGCACGCGGCGAGAGTGGCCGAGCTCATGGCGGGCGACGATCACGAGGTGGGCGCCCACCAGCTGGAGCGAGCGCGTCACCGCGCGACGCCCGTCGTCGTGGACGTGCTCAGCCGCTACCCCGCGGCCCCACCGGGTGGAGGCCGCGTCGGGGAGCTGCTCCGCGAGCTGGACGCGGCGCTCCGCCGACCGTGAGACCCCGCCTCCGGGGCCGCTCGCTGTTTCGACCGACGCCGGGAACTGTCAGACTCCGTACGTATGTTCGGATGCGTGACGACGACGGCGATGCCACCGGGCTTTTGGGGTGTGGCGGTCGACGTCTTCTTCACCGGCACGGCGCACGGCGCGCGGGAGGCTGTCTCCTCCGATGAGCAGCTGGCTGCCCGACTGCGGTCGGTGCAGCGCCAGCGGGCGATGGACGCCGCGGAGGAGGCCGAGCTGATCCTGCAGCTGGCCGGTCGGCGGCCCGCGGCGCTGGACCCGGATGGCCCCGGTGCCCGCCGGCCCGGCTGGGCCAGTGAGACCGGTGGCGCGGAGATCAGTGAGTTCTTCCTCGCCGAACTGTCTGCCGTGCTCAACCTGGGCCGTGGGACGGCGGCGGTGCGGCTGCGGCGGGCGTTGACCTGGTCGGAGAAGCTGCCGCGCACCTTCGCCGCCCTCGGCACCGGCCAGCTGGACGAGCGCCGGGCCCAGGTGCTCGCCGACGTGCTGGAGCACACCCCGGCGGCGATCGCCGGGCAGGTCGAGGCCGCGCTGCTGGGTGAGGCGCGCGAGCTGTCGGTGGCCCGGCTGGAGAAGCGGGCCACCGAGGAGTTGCTGCGCCTCGACGCCGCCGCGGCCGAGGAGCGCCGGGAAGCCGCCGCCAAGAACGCCGACGTGCGCGTGTACCCCTCCCCCACCGACGGGCGGTCCACCCTCGCCGCGGACCTGCCCACCGACGAGGCCGTGGAGTGCCACGACCTCGTCGACCAAGTCGCGAAGATGCTCAAGGCCGACGGCGACCAGCGACCCATCGGCGCCCTCCGCGCGCACGTCCTGTCGATGCTGATCCGCCGCCCGGCTGACTCCGGGCTGCCCGCCGTGGCCGCGAACGTCACGGTCACCGCGGCCCTGACCGCCCTCGCCGGGGCCAGCAGTGCCCCGGGTGAGGTGAACGGGCTGCCGATCACCGCCATCCACCTGCGCGAGCTGCTCGCCCGCGTCGGCGCCCTCGGGCTCACCACCCCCGACGGCGGCAGCCTCACCTACGCCCTCACCGGCCCCGACGGGCAGCTGCTGGCCACGATCACCCCAGCCGAACTGGCCCGCCTGGCCGGCCGCGGCTGCCCGCACCACCCGGACGCCCCGAAGTGCGAGTGCGCGGTGCTCGGCCCGCCACCGGCCACCACCGCCTACTCCCCCACCGAACGCCAACGGTCGTTCGTGATCACCCGCGACAGGCGGTGCCGGTTCCCCAACTGCGGGCAACGCGTCGGCTGGACCGACCTGGACCACGTGACCGCCCACGCCTGCGGCGGCCCCACCGACTGCACCAACCTCTGCTGCCTGTGCCGCTCCCACCACCGGCTCAAGACCTTCGCCCCCGGCTGGCAGTACCGCCTCGACAGGAACGGCACCCTGCACGTCACCACCCCCTCCGGGGTCACCCGCATCACCCGGCCACCCGGCCAGCGCCCACCCGACTCCCGACCACCGGACACCCCGACCCGACAGTCCGGACTACCACCGGGAGCACCACCACCGGCCGACGACCCACCGCCCTTCTGATCGGTGGACGAGGCCGGGCTGCAGCCGACCTGCGCGGCCCGGTCATGCCGTCGATGCATGCCGGCCACTCACGCGCATGCCCACTCACGCGGCATACCGGCTCACGCGCCATGCCCGCCGTCGCGCCGTCTCGGGCCCGCTCCCCCGAGGTCCCTGACCGACAGCGCGGACCGGCTGCCCCGGCGTCGTCCCGACTGCTTGACTGGCCGGCATGGACCTGCCCGTGAACCCCCCGGTCAAGCCGATGCTCGCCAAGCCGGTGGCCAAGCTGCCCACCGGCGACGGCTGGTTCTACGAGCCGAAGTGGGACGGGTTCCGGTGCATCGTCTTCCGCGACGGCGACGAGGTCGAGCTGGGCAGCCGGAACGAGCGCCCGCTGACCCGCTACTTCCCCGACGTCGTCGAGGCGGTGAAGGCCCAGCTGCCCGATCGCTGCGTCGTCGACGGAGAGATCGTCGTCCCGCGCGGGGACCGGCTGGACTTCGAGTCGCTGCTGCAGCGGATCCACCCGGCCGCCTCGCGGGTGACCCGGCTGGCCGAGGAGACCCCGGCGTCCTTCGTCGCCTTCGACCTGCTGGCACTGGGGGACGACTCGCTCATGGACTCCCCGTACGCCGACCGGCAGGCCCGGCTGCGCGAGGCGCTGGCCGGCGCGCAGGCGCCGGTGTACGTCAGCACGGTCACCTCCGACGCCGAGGTGGGGCAGCGCTGGTTCGCCGAGTTCGAGGGCGCGGGCCTGGACGGCGTCATCGCCAAGCGGGGCGACCAGCCCTACTCCCCCGACCAACGGGTGATGACCAAGGTCAAGCACGTCCGGACGGCGGACTGCGTCGTGGCCGGCTTCCGCTGGCACAAGAGCGGGCCGGTGGTCGGCTCGCTGCTGCTGGGCCTCTACGACGACGCCGGCACGCTGCAGCACATCGGCGTCGCGGCGTCCTTCACCATGAAGCGCCGGGCCGAGCTCGTCGACGAGCTCGCCCCCTACCGGGCCGAGGCGCTGGACGGACACCCGTGGCAGGACTGGGCCAACGCCCAGACGGGTGAGGACGGCGAGCACCGGATGCCGGGGGCGACCAGCCGCTGGAACGCCGGCAAGGACCTC
>NZ_JAAKGN010000159.1:0-10614 GCF_011039295.1 Modestobacter sp. KNN46-3
CGGGATCGGTGGTGGCGCGTTCCAGCACCTCCAGCCGGTGCGCGGCCTCCGCCGGCGTGCCCGGCACCAGGAAGCGCATCGTGGCCCCGGTGACGTCGAGGTTTTCCACGGCCGCGGCGTGCCGTTCCTGCTCCCGTCTGACGACCCACCCCCTCCCACCAAAATGGCCATTATGGTGGGGACCAGCCCCGAAGGAGAGCCCCGATGGCGTTCTACCGGCAGGTGGGCAGCGTCCCGCCCAAGCGGCACACCCAGCACCGTCGCCCCGACGGCGGCCTGTACTCCGAGGAGCTGATCGGCGAGGAGGGCTTCTCCTCCGACTCCGCGCTGCTCTACCACTCCGGCATCCCGTCGGCGCTGGTCGACGCCCGCCCGTGGGAGCTGCCCGACCAGACGCTGACCCCCAACGCCCCGCTGGTGCCCCGGCACCTGAAGCTGCACGACCTGTTCCCCGGCGAGGAGCACAAGGCCACCGACGCGGTAACCGGGCGCCGGCTGGTGCTGGGCAACGCCGACGTGCGGATCTCCTACGCCGTCTCCTCGCTGACCAGCCCGTACTACCGCAACGCCACCGGCGACGAGTGCGTCTACGTGGAGCGCGGGTCGGCGACGCTGGAGACCTCCTTCGGCGCGCTGGAGGTCGGTCAGGGCGACTACGTGATCATCCCGCGGACGACGACGCACCGGTGGGTCCCGACCGGGACGGAGCCGCTGCGGACCTACGCCATCGAGGCGAACTCGCACATCGCCCCGCCCAAGCGCTACCTGTCCCGGTACGGGCAGTTCCTGGAGCACGCCCCGTTCTGCGAGCGAGACCTCCGCGGCCCCACCGAGCCGCTGCTGGGCGAGGGCACCGACGTCGAGGTGTACGTCAAGCACCGCGGCAACGGCCCGGGTGGGCTGGCCGGCACGGTGCACGTCACCCCGGAGCACCCCTTCGACGTCGTGGGCTGGGACGGCTGCCTCTACCCGTACGCCTTCAACATCGCCGACTACGAGCCGATCACCGGCCGGGTGCACCAGCCGCCGCCGGTGCACCAGGTGTTCGAGGGCAACAACTTCGTGATCTGCAACTTCGTGCCCCGCAAGGTCGACTACCACCCGCTCGCGGTGCCGGTGCCCTACTACCACTCGAACGTCGACTCCGACGAGATCATGTTCTACGTCGACGGCGACTACGAGGCCCGGAAGGGCTCCGGGATCGGCAAGGGCTCGATCTCCGTGCACCCCGGCGGGCACAGCCACGGCCCGCAGCCGGGCGCGGTGGAGCGCTCGCTCGGCGCCGAGTACTTCGACGAGACCGCCGTCATGGTCGACACCTTCCGGCCGCTGGACCTCGGTGAGGCCGGCGTCGCCTCCGACGACGGCAAGTACGCCTGGTCCTGGTCCGGCCGCGGGCCCTCAGCATGACCGCAACAGGCGTGACGGGCAGCTGGCTGGAGCTGCCCGCCGACACCGGCTACGGGCTGGCCAACCTGCCCCACGGCGTCTTCTCCACCGCGGGCACCGCCCCCCGCACCGGGATCGCGATCGGTGACCAGGTGCTGGACCTCGCCGCGGCCACCGGTGACGACGTACACGCCACCGGCACCCTCAACGCCTGGCTGGCGCGGGGGCCGGAGGCGTGGGCGGCGCTGCGCGCCCAGCTCGTCGACTGGTTCACCGACTCCTCGCACCGCGCCGAGGTGGAGCCGCACCTGGTGCCGCGGGCCGAGGTGACGATGCACCTGCCGATCGAGGTCGCCGACTACGTCGACTTCTACAGCTCCCAGCACCACGCGGAGAACCTCGGGAAGATGTTCCGCCCCGACTCCGCGGCGCTGACGCCGAACTGGAAGCACCTGCCCATCGGCTACCACGGCCGGGCCGGGACCGTGGCCGTCTCCGGCACCCCCGTCGTCCGGCCCTGCGGTCAGCGCAAGGCCCCCACCGACGACGCACCGACCTTCGGGCCCTCCCAGCGGCTGGACATCGAGGCCGAGGTCGGGTTCGTCGTCGGCGTCGGCTCGGAGCTCGGCACCGCCGTGCCGGTCGGCCGGTTCGCCGACCACGTGTTCGGGGTGTGCCTGGTCAACGACTGGTCCTCCCGCGACCTGCAGGCCTGGGAGTACGTGCCGCTGGGTCCGTTCCTCGGCAAGTCCTTCCTCACCTCGGTCTCCCCCTGGGTCGTGCCGCTGGCTGCCCTCGAGGCGGCCCGGGTCGCCCCGCCGGCCCGCGACCCGCAGCCGCTGCCCTACCTGCGCGACGACGCCGAGCCCTGGGGGCTGGACATCAGCCTGGAGGTGCGGCTCAACGGCGAGGTGCTGAGCCGGCCGCCGTTCGAGCTCATGTACTGGACCCCGGCGCAGCAGCTGGCCCACCTGACCGTCAACGGGGCGTCGCTGCGCACCGGCGACCTGTTCGCCTCCGGCACGGTATCCGGCCCCCGCGCCGACCAGCGCGGCTCGTTCATCGAGCTGTCCTGGGGCGGCAAGGAGCCGATCACCCTCGCCGACGGCTCCACCCGCACCTTCCTCGAGGACGGCGACGAGGTGGTCATCACCGCCAGCGCCCCCGGCCCCGACGGCACCCGCATCGCCTTCGGCGAGGTCACCGGCCGGGTCGGACCGGCCCGCTGACCGACCCTGTCCGTCCCCCGCACCGCCCCCACCACGAGAGGCCGACGATGACCACTCCCACCGTTGCCACGCCCGTCGACACCGACGCGGCCACCCCGACGTACGAGCGCCTGCTCGCCGCCGTCTCCGACCCCGACGGCCGGGAGGTGCTCGACCCGGCCACCGGCGAGGTCGTGGGGCGGGTCGCCTTCGGGTCCGCCGAGGACGTCGACCGCGCCGTCGCGACCGCGCGTGCCGCCCAGCGGGCCTGGGCGGCACGCGCGGACTCCGAGCGCATCGACCTCCTGCTGCGCGCCGCCGACGCCATCGACGCGGCCGCCGAGCCGCTGGCCGAGCTGCTCTCCCGCGAGCAGGGCAAGCCCCTCAACGGCCCCAACGCCCGCTTCGAGGTCGGCGCCTGCTCCGCGTGGCTGCGCGCCACCGCCGCCACCGAGCTGCCCGTGGAGACCGTCGTCGACGACGGGGACATCCACGCCGAGCTGCACTACCGCCCGGTCGGCGTCGTCGGCGCCATCGGGCCGTGGAACTGGCCGATGATGATCACGATCTGGCAGGTCGCCCCCGCCCTGCGGATGGGCAACACCGTGGTGGTCAAGCCGTCGGAGCACACCCCGCTGAGCGTGCTCGCGCTGCTGGAGGTGCTCAACGGCGTCCTGCCGGCCGACGTCCTCATCGGCGTCGCCGGCGAAGGCGACGTCGGCGCCCGGCTGTCCGGCCACGCGGGAGTGGACAAGGTGATGTTCACCGGCTCCACCCGCACCGGCCAGGCGATCATCAAGAGCTCGGCGGACACGGTGAAGCGGCTGACCCTGGAGCTCGGCGGCAACGACGCGGGGATCGTCCTCCCCGACGTCGACCCGAAGGCGATCGCCGAGGGCCTGTTCTGGGGCGCCTTCATCAACACCGGCCAGACCTGCGCCGCGCTGAAGCGGCTGTACGTGCACACCGACGTCTATGACGAGGTCTGCGCCGCGCTCACCGAGGTCGCGAAGGCGATGCCGATGGGCCGCGGCCTGGACGAGCAGAACGTCCTCGGTCCGCTGCAGAACCGCGCCCAGTACGAGATCGTCGCGCGACTGGTCGACGCCGCCCGTGAGTCCGGCGCCACGATCCTGACCGGCGGTGACCCCGACCCCGACGCCCCGGGCCACTTCTACCCGACGACGCTGGTCGCCGACATCGAGGACCAGAACCCGCTGGTGGTCGAGGAGCAGTTCGGGCCGGCCCTGCCGATCATCCGCTACGACGACCTCGACCAGGCCGTCGCCATGGCCAACCGGCTCGACGTCGGCCTGGGCGCCTCGGTCTGGAGCAGCGACCGGGACGCCGCCCGCGCCGTCGCCGCCCGCCTCGAGGCCGGCACCGTCTGGATCAACGCCCACGGCGGGGTGCACCCGATGATCCCCTTCGGCGGGCACAAGAAGTCCGGCTACGGGCTCGAGTTCGGCGCCGAGGGCCTGAAGGCCGTCGCGGTGCCCCAGGTGATCAACGGCTGAGCCGCACCGGTGCCCGCGGCCTAGGGTGGACCACCACGACCACAGGGGGACGGCGATGCCAGCGAACGACAGCGGGGGTGCTCCGCAGTCGCAGACGCTGGACCGCGGCATCCGGATCCTCGAGCACCTGGCCAGCGCGGGGGCCCCGCAGCCGGTGACCGAGATCGGCCGTGCCCTGGACCTGCACCGGTCGATCACCTACCGGCTGCTGCGCACCCTGGAGGACCACCAGCTCGTCGAACGGGACCCGCTGGGCCACTACGGGCTCGGCCTGGGGGTGGCCGCGCTGGCCCGCGGGGTGCGCACGGACCTGAACGCCGCGGCGCTCCCCCGGCTCAACTCGCTGTCCACCGAATTGGGCATGACCGCGTTCCTGGTGGTGCGGGCCGGCGACGAGGCGGTGACGGTGACCAGCGTCGAACCGCAGGACACCCGGGCGCACATCACCTACCGGCCGGGCACCCGGCACCCGGTCGGCCGCGGTGCCCCGGGCCTGGCCCTGCTCATGCCCGAGCCGCCGGCGGACGACGACCGTGCGGCCCTCCAGCAGGCCCGCCGGACCGGCTGGGCCAGCTCGCACGGTGAGGTGATCCCCGGCATCCGGTCGATCGCCGCACCGGTCCTCGGCCCGGACGGCGGGGCCCGGGCCGCACTCGCCGTCGTCTTCGTGGACGAGAACAGCGACGTCGAGCAGGTCGGCCAGGCGGTCGTCGCCGCCGCCGGGAAGGTCGCCGCCGTCCTGCGCTGAGCGCCGGCCCCGGTCAGCCGCCGACGTAGGCCGCGAGGTGCTCCCCGGTGACGGTGGCGCGGCCGGCGACGAGGTCGGCGGGAGTGCCCTCGAAGACGATCCGGCCGCCGTCGTGCCCGGCGCCGGGGCCGAGGTCGATGATCCAGTCGGCGTGCGCCATCACCGCCTGGTGGTGCTCGATGACGATGACCGACTTGCCGCAGTCGACGAGCCGGTCGAGCAGCCCGAGCAGGTTCTCCACGTCGGCGAGGTGCAGGCCGGTGGTCGGCTCGTCGAGGACGTAGACGCCCCCCTTCTCTGCCATCCGGGTGGCCAGCTTGAGCCGCTGCCGCTCGCCGCCGGACAGCGTGGTGAGCGGCTGGCCGAGCGTGAGGTAGCCGAGCCCGACGTCGGCCAGCCGGTCCAGGATCGTGTGGGCGGCTGGGGTGCGCGCCTCGCCGTCGCCGAAGAACTGCTCGGCCTCCGTCACCGACATGGCGAGCACCTCGGCGATGTCGCGGCCGCCGAGCGTGTGCTCCAGCACCGAGGCCTGGAACCGCTTCCCCTCGCACTCCTCGCAGGGGGACTCCACGGTCGCCATGACGCCGAGCTCGGTGTAGATGACGCCGGCGCCGTTGCAGGTCGGGCAGGCGCCCTCGGAGTTGGAGCTGAAGAGCGCCGGCTTCACCCCGTTGGCCTTGGCGAAGGCCTTGCGGATGGGGTCGAGCAGCCCGGTGTAGGTCGCGGGGTTGCTCCGCCGGGAGCCGCGGATGGCGCCCTGGTCGACGACCACCACGCCGTCCCGGTCCGCGACGGAGCCGTGCACCAGGGAGCTCTTCCCCGACCCGGCCACCCCGGTGAGCACCACCAGCACGCCGAGCGGGATGTCGACGTCGACGCCCCTGAGGTTGTGGGTGTCCGCGCCGCGCACCTCGAGGGCACCGGTGGAGGTGCGCACCGCGGACTTCAGCGCGACGCGCTGGTCGAGGTGCCGGCCGGTCAGCGTGCCGCTGGTCCGCAGCCCGTCGACGGTGCCCTCGAACACGACCTCCCCGCCGCCGGTCCCGGCGCCCGGACCGAGGTCGACGACGTGGTCGGCGATCGCGATCGTCTCGGGCTTGTGCTCGACGACGAGCACGGTGTTGCCCTTGTCGCGGAGCTGCAGGAGCAGGTCGTTCATCCGCTCGATGTCGTGCGGGTGCAGGCCGATGGTCGGCTCGTCGAAGACGTAGGTGACGTCGGTGAGCGCGGACCCCAGGTGGCGGATCATCTTGGTGCGCTGCGCCTCACCGCCGGACAGCGTCCCCGCCGGCCGGTCCAGGGAGAGGTAGCCCAGCCCGATCTCGGTGAACGAGTCGAGGAGGTGCCGCAGCCCGGTGAGGAGCGGGGCGACCGATGCGTCGTCGAGTTCGCGGACCCAGGCGGCGAGGTCGCTGATCTGCATCGCGCAGAGGTCGGCGATGTTCCTGCCCTCGATCATCGAGGACCGGGCCTCCGGGGTCAGCCGCGTCCCGTCGCACTCCGGGCAGGTCTGGAAGGTGATCACGCGCTCGACGAAGGCGCGGATGTGCGGCTGCATCGCGTCGACGTCCTTGGCGAGCATCGACTTCTGGATCTTCGGGATGACGCCCTCGTAGGTGAGGTTGATGCCCTCGACCTTGATCTTGGTGGGCTCCTTGTACAGGAGGTCGTGCAGCTCCTTCTTGGTGAACTCCCCGATCGGCTTGTCCATGTCGAAGCCGGCGCCCGCGAAGATCCGGCCGTACCAGCCGTCCATGCTGTAGCCGGGGACGGTCAGCGCGCCCTCGGCCAGCGACTTGCCCTCGTCGTACAGCGCCGTGAGGTCGAAGTCGGAGACCGAGCCCATGCCCTCGCAGCGCGGGCACATGCCGCCCAGGTAGACGGCGTCCTTCACCACGGCCTTCTCGACGCGTCCGCCGGACTTCTCCGTGCTCATCACCCCGCTCGCCTTGCGGGTCGGGACGTTGAAGGAGAACGCCGTGGGCGGCCCGATGTACGGCGTGCCGAGCCGGCTGAAGAGGATCCGCAGCATCGCGTTGGCGTCGGTGGCCGTACCGACGGTGGAGCGGGGGTTGGCGCCCATCCGCTCCTGGTCGACCAGGATCGCCGTCGTCAGCCCCTCCAGCAGGTCGACCTCCGGCCGGGCCAGCGTCGGCATGAATCCCTGCACGAAGGCGCTGTAGGTCTCGTTGATCAGCCGCTGGGACTCCGCTGCGATCGTGTCGAACACCAGCGAGCTCTTGCCCGAGCCGGAGACGCCGGTGAACACCGTCAGCCGGCGCTTCGGGATCTCGACGCTGACGTCCTTGAGGTTGTTCACCCGCGCGCCGAGCACCCGGATCAGGTCGTGGGTGTCGGCAGCGTGCTCCGGTGCGGTGCTCACGTGTCTCCTCGGGGCGGGTCCGGTGGCGCGGATGCGGCGTCCTGGTGCGGCGTCCTGGTGCGGCGGCGGGGTCAGCGTGCCGCAGATCGGCGTGCAGTGGGGAGCTCGCGCCCGGCCGGCGGTGTCTCCCGGGCCATCACGCTAGGAACGTGACGGCCGCCTGCGCTTCTCCGTTCCTGACCGGTCGGGCCCCCTTGTCCCGCGGCGACCACCGGGGCTACCGTGCGGCTGTGGCTGGGCAGCGGATTCCGTGCGGGCCCGTCGGCGACTGACCCTCGCACCGGCGGGTCCGTGGGCACGTCCATCGAGGTCGCTCCCCCGCTGACCAGGGCCACCCGGCCCGGAGGCTCCCCATGTCCCCCCGCCACAGCTCCGCCCACGACGCGGCCAAGGTGCGCGTCGTCGTCACCGACGCACTCGGCCTGCAGCGCGTCCTCACCGTGCTGACCGGGCGCCACCACGCCTTCACCCGCCTGTCGGCCGAGGAGGCCGGCACCGACCGCTGGACGATCAGCGTCGACCTGATCGCCACCCCCGATGAGGTGGACCTGGTGGCCGCCCGGCTGCACCGGCTCCCCTGCGTGCTGACCGTCGACGTCACGCTGGCCGGGCGGCTCGCCTCGACGGCCTGACGGCGGGGCCGGTCAGGCCGCGCGCCGCGTCCGGGAGGCCTCGGCCAGCTCCGCCAGCAGCTCCTCGGTGGTGCTGAGGTCGACGCAGGCGTCGGTGACGCTCTTGCCGTGCTCCAGCCGCTCGGGGTGCCGCTGGTCCAGGTCCTGCCGTCCGGCCACGAGGTTGCTCTCGATCATCACCCCGCGGATCGCCTGCTCGCCGCCGGCGACCTGCCCGGCCAGGTCGCGCACGACCTCGGCCTGACGGCGGTGGTCCTTCTGGCTGTTGCCGTGCGAGGCGTCGACGACGAGGACCTCCGGCAGACCACGGGCGGCCAGCGCGCGCTTGGTGGCGGCGATGTGCGCGGCCGAGTAGTTGGGGCCGTCCTTGGCGCCGCGCAGGATGACGTGCCCGGTGTCGTTGCCGCTCGTGGACAGCTGGGCGCTCACGCCGTGGTGGTCGACGCCGAGGAACTGGTGCGGCGCCCGCGCGGTCAGCACGGCCTGGATCGCCACGTCGATGCTGCCCTCCGGGGAGTTCTTGAAGCCGACGACGGAGGAGAAGCCGGACACCCGCTCCCGGGCGGTCTGGTCGGTCACGTTGCGGGCCCCGACGCCGTTGTAGGTGACCAGCCCGTCGACGTACTGCGGGGTGAGCGCGTTCAGCGGCTCGGCTGCCACCGGGACACCCAGCGCGGTGATCGCGCCCATCAGCATCCGTGTGGCGACGAGGCCGACGCTGATCCGGCTGGAGCCGTCGAGGAACGGGTCGTAGGCGAACCCCTTCCAGTCCACCTCGGTCCGCGGCTTCTCGGTGTAGGTCCGCATCAGGATCTCCAGGTCGGCGCCGTGCCGCGCGCGCATCCGGGCGAGGAAGGCGGCGTACTCCAGGGCGGCGGCCGGGTCGTGGATCGAGCAGGGACCGGCGATGACGGCCAGCCGGTCGTCGGCGCCCCCGACGATGGCGGCCGTGACCCGACGCGCGTCCCGGGTGGTGGCGGCCGACTCCGCCGACAGCGGGACGACGGTCGCCACCGCAGCCGGGGTGACGACGACGCTCAGGCCGGTGATCCGGGCGTTCCCCAGGTCGCTGACGTCGACGTCCGGTGCCGGCGCGGCACCCAGTCGCTGCTGCACGCCGGGCAGCAGCTCGGTCAGTGCGGCGTCGATCTGGGCGTTCACCCGGGTCTGGACCTCGAGCAGCGCATCGGCGATCCGCGTCGCCTCGTCCAGCAACTGGTCAGCCGGCATGGGGGTCTCCTCCGTCGTTCGCGACTCGCCAGCGCCCCGACCGGGGCCGCGCCCGCTCCCGCGGGGCTGACCGGGACAGCATCCCGGAGCCGGGAGTCGGCGTGTCGTCCCGGGGTGCCGCGGGGCGACACGCCGACGCCCACCGAGCCGCGCCGGGGCCGGTCACCCCGGCCGGTAGCCCGGGAGCGGCAGGTCGGGGGCTCCGTCGTCACCCGGCCGGGGACGCCTGCTCGGGCAGGTAGGGCGAGAGGAAGCCGCACATGCCGAGCACCGGCTCGGCCTGCCGGGACAGCCGGTGCACCCCGGCGGCGCGCAGGTGCGGTGCCTCGCCCTCTGTCAGCGCGTCGAGCCGCTCCCCGGTGCGGTGGGCCGCGGCCAGGGCACCGGCCGTCCACCGTTCCCGCCAGTCCGGCACGCGGGGCCGCACCAGCGCTGCGGCGGCCTCGTGGAAGGCGGTGAGCGCACCGGCGTCCCCGGCCGCGGTGCGCTCGCGCAGCTCCAGGAAACCGGCCACGGCCAGGTCACGACGGGCCCGCGCCCGCTCCGGCGACGGCTGCCCGTCCGGGCCGACGAGGGAGGTGGCCGCGGCGTAGGCGTCGGGGTCCCGCAGGTGTTCGGCCGGCAGGGTGAGGACGGCGTCCCCGGCCTCGGGCAGCCCGCTGTTCTCCATGACCACGACCACCTGCAGGTCCTCGTCGTTCACCGCCCGGTGGATCGTGCCCGGGGTGAACCAGACGACGTCCCCGGCGGTCAGCGGCAGCTCCGCGGCACCGCCGGCGAGGGTGAGCGTCTGCAGCCGGCCGCGGCCGGCGACCACGACGTAGGCCTCCGAGCAGCACAGGTGCAGGTGCGGGGAGCCACCGTGCAGCCCGTCCGCGGTGTCCCACGGGTAGACCGACAGGCCGCTCAGCCCGACCGCCCCGGGCAGCGGCGGCACCGTGCCCCCGGCGCCGCTCACAGCGTGTGCTCCGCCGCGAACGCCGTCACCTCGGCGCGGCTCCACGCCCGGTCGGCGAACACCACCCGGTGCCGCAACGTCAGCGTCTCGTCGGGGGCGATCGTCACCTCCTCGCTGAACGCCGGCGACGGGTTGACCGCCGGGAACGGCTCGCGCCGGACGAACCAGCGCAGCGGCACCGGCGCGGAGCTGGTGCCGGCGGAGAACAGCAGCGTCGCGCCGCCGTCGACCTCGTCGTGCTGCCCGGTGTAGGCCAGCCACGGGGACGTCGTCCCCATCGGTTCGGCCGGGGCGTCCGGGTCGGCGGTGACCACCTCGCCCCCGGTGAACCCGCGCGGTCCGCGCCAGAAGAGCCCGGTGTAGCCGGCGTCCGGGCGGCCGTGGGTGGTCGGGCTGCCGACGTGCAGGTCCGCGCCCCGGACGTTGCGCAGCTCGGTGGCGAAGTCCAGCGTCCAGGTGCCCCGCTCGACGTCCAGGCCGTGCCAGCGCAGCTCCCGCCGCTCGCTCACCCAGTCCTCGCCGGCCGCGGTGACCCAGGTGAGCTCCTGG
>NZ_JAAKGN010000016.1:0-50330 GCF_011039295.1 Modestobacter sp. KNN46-3
AAGTGGAAGCGGCGCAAGTCGTGGAGCTGACCGGTACTAATAGGCCGAGGGCTTGACCACATACTCATCCAGCCCATTTTTGCAAGACAATGTCGCGTCCACTGTGCAGCTCTGAAGGTACGGAACCATTCTGGTTCCGCCCGAGGCTGATCCCCAGCTGTGCTGGGGTCAGGTCACTGGGTACATCTTCACAGTGTTACGGCGGTCATGGCGAAAGGGAAACGCCCGGTCTCATTCCGAACCCGGAAGCTAAGCCTTTCAGCGCCGATGGTACTGCCCGGGGGACCGGGTGGGAGAGTAGGACGCCGCCGGACATAACTCCCAGGACGGGGTCACAGCTACGGCTGTGGCCCCGTTCCTGCATTTCCGGGCCGGCATCGCGAGCGACGTTCACGCGGTGCACGAACCGGCCCCACCACGTCGTTCTCGGTGTCGGTGGAGCAGCGGGACTGCCGCACCAGGACCAGCCGAGCCCCGCATCCGTGTGCGGGTCGCCGAGCGCGGACGCCACGTCACGTGACGCTACTGGTCAACGACGGCGATCGGCCGGTGTGCTGGTGGCCCCGACGTTCTCATCGAGCCACCGGTTCAGCGGCGAGAAGGCGCGCCACGCATCGCGGACCCGCTCGAGCGACGCACGGGTGTGCAGCCAGTCCGCCGGCGTCCACTGCTGGGACCCGTGCAGGGACTTGTGCCGGAGCAACTCGACCCGCGGGTGGTCCCCCGGCCAGCCCCGTGGTGTGCGGATCAGTTGATCTTCTTCGACCTCGTAGCCCGCGTCGCGCAGCCGGCGAACCACGTCCGCCAGCCGGGCTCCCTGCACGTCGTCGCCGACGGCCCGGCGGTACCGCTCCACCTGGTCCGGCTGGAGGCGCCAGCAGCCACCGGCGACGCGGAGCCCGTCTGCGGACACCTGCACATAGACCGAGCCCAGGCCGGCGCCGTCCGGATGGAACACGGCCCCCTGGTGGGTCTTGTAGGGCGTCTTGTCCGTGCTGAAGCGCACGTCCCGGTACGGCCGGAAGAGCTTGGGTGTGCCGAACTCCGGCGCGAGCTCGTCGGCCAGCGCCTGGAGCGGCGCCCGGACGTGGTCGTCATAGCTCGCCCGGTGCTGGGTCCAGTAGCTCTTGCTGTTGTCGGCATCGAGGCCCTCGTAGAAGACGAGTGCCTCGTCGGGGAAGCCGGAGAACCTCACGGTGTTGCCCGCTCCTCGTCGTGGGCGTCGTCGTCCAGCAGCGCCGTCCAGCGGAGCTGGGACAGCGGGGCGGCGCCGGTGTCCAGCGTCCGTGTCCAGCCGTCCGTTGCCCAGCCCGCCGACCCCAGGAACCGTCCGGTCACCACGTCGTCCTCGGGGACCCACGTCTGCAGGGAGTGGACCCCGCGCTCGGTGGCCAGGTCGGCGACCGCGGCGAGCAGTCGGCTCCCGTGGCCACGCCGTCCCCAGCGAGGCTCGACGAGCAGGGTGACGAGCTCGGCGGCGCCGGGGTCGTCCGTCGGGCCGTAGGCGGCGAACCCGACCACGGTGCCCGACTCCACGGCGACCAGCACGCCGTGCCCGGACGTCGGGGGCGCGGCCACTGCCGCCCGCCAGCTCGTCACGGCGGCATCGTCGTCCCACTCGTCGAGCACCTGTGCCGGGAGGAGCGAGCGGTAGGCGGTCCTCCAGGTGATCACCTGCACGCGGGCGATCGCCTCCGCGTCCGCGGTGGTCGCCGGTCGTACGGACACGTCGGCGCGGCCGGTCAGGCCGCGTCCCCTCGGCTGCTCCACCGGGGCAGCGTAGGCGGTGGGGTCGCTGTTGTCGGCGTCCCGTTCGGGCACGCCCGGCCGCAGTGGGTGCCCCGCCCAGCGTGGACGGCGGGTGCACGCGCGGCACCCCTGAGTCGGGTGGCAGTGTCGGACCGGCAGGGCAGGATCGGCGGGGTGACGTCCTCCGTCGAGCGGCTGCCCGCCGGGCTGGCCCGCCGCATCGCCCTGGCCGCCCAGGGGTTCGCCGAGCCGCGGCCCACCGGCAGCGTCGGCACCCGGCAGCTGCGCCGGACCGCCGAGCGGCTGGCCGTGGTGCAGATCGACTCGGTGAACGTGCTCTCCCGGTCGCACTACCTCCCCTTCTTCAGCCGGCTCGGGCCCTACCCGCGCAGCGACCTCGACGCCGTCTCGAACCGGCGGCACGACGTCTTCGAGTACTGGGCGCACGAGGCGTCGTTCCTGCCCGTCCGGCTGCACCCGCACCTGCGCTGGCGGATGGCCGCCGCCGACCGAGAGGCCTGGGGCTCGATGACCCGGGTGCAGCAGGAGCGTCCGGAGTACGTTGCGTCGCTGCTGGCGCGGGTACGCACCGACGGACCGATCCGGGCCAGCCAACTGCAGGAGGAACGGCCCAACCGGCCGGGCAGCATGTGGAACTGGCACGCCGGCAAGGCCGCGCTGGAGTACCTGTTCTTCACCGGTGCGCTCACCGCGCGGGGGCGCACGGCCGGCTTCGAGCGGGTCTACGACCTCCCGGAGCGGGTGCTGCCGCACGCTGTCTTCCAGGCGCCGACCCCGGAGCGGCCGGATGCCATCCGGGAGCTGGTCCGGACGGCGGCCCGGGCTCTGGGGGTGGCCACCGAGACCGACCTGCGCGACTACTTCCGGCTCGCCCCGGTCGACGCCCGGACGGCGATCGCCGAGCTGGCCGACGCCGGCGAGCTGCAACCGGTCGAGGTGGTGGGCTGGAACCGGCCGGCCTGGCTGGACCCTCAGGCGCGACGGCCACGGTGGATCCGGGCCCGCGCGCTGCTGTCCCCGTTCGACTCCCTGGTGTGGGAGCGGCCGCGGGTCGAGCGCATCTTCGGGTTCCGGTACCGGCTGGAGATCTACACGCCGGCCGCGAAGCGGGTGCACGGCTACTACGTGCTGCCGTTCCTGCTCGGCGACCGGCTCGTCGCCCGCGTCGACCTGAAGGCCGACCGGCAGGCCGGAGTGCTGCGGGTCCAGGGCGCCTTCGCCGAGCCGGGTGTCGATGCCGCGGAGGTCGCCGCGGCACTGGCCGACGAACTCCGGCTGATGTCCGGCTGGCTGGCCCTGGACCAGGTCGTCGTCAACGGGCGCGGTGACCTGGCCGACGACTTGGGCCCCGCCGTCGCCGGAGGGGACGACCGGGGCTGAGGGACCGCCCCGGTCAGTGTGCCGGGGAGGACGGCGCAGCGCGGCGCAGGCGCAGGTCGCCGGAGACCGAGGTGAGCAGGAGCGAGAGGGGTGCCCCCGGCTCGCCGGCCGCGCCGGGCACCTCGTCGTCCAGGTCCGACGTCAGTCGGCCGGAGACGCTCTGCACGTCGAGCCACACCCGCAGGCCCGGCTCCACGGCGACGGTCGTGTCGCCGGAGACCGTGGCGACCCGGACCGTCCCGGCGACCGTCCGCTCGATCCGGACGTCGCCCGACGCGGTCTTGGCGGACACGTCGGTGGCGGCCCGGCCCAGCACCACGTCGCCCGAGGCGGTGCGCACGTCGACCGGGCCACGGGTGTCGTCCAGCTGCAGGTCGCCGGAGGCGGTGGCTGCCGTCGACGGACCGTCGACCCGGCTGCTCCGCACGTTGCCGCTGGCCGACCGCACCTGGAGCACGGCGGCGTGCTCGACCGAGACGTCCCCGCTGGCCGTGGTGACGGTGACGTAGCCGAGCCTGCCGCGCACCGTGGCGTCGGCCGAGGCGACCGCGATGGTGACGGGCACGTCGGGCGGGGTGGTCACCTCGATCCCGTACCGCGGGGTGCGGCCGATGCGCCGCTCGGGCACGCCGATCCGCAGCGCGGTGTCGGTGGTCGAGACCTCGACCCGGTCCAGCAACTGCTCGGCGGTGCCGTCCAGGGCCTCGATGGCGACCACGATCTCGGTGGCGCCGTCCACCGCCTGGACCAGGACGGAGCCGGCAGGGTCGCGCACCTCGAGCGTGCGGGGGGAGCTCCCGAGTGGGAAGCGGTGGAGGCGGACGGTCACGGGTGCTCCAGGGGTCAGCTCCGGGCGAAGCCGGAGTAGCGGCGCGGGCCGCGCGCAGAGCGCGGTGGGTCGGTCGGTTCCCGCAGGCCGTCGGCGACGGCGCGGACCAGCCAGGCGTTGAGCGAGAGGCCGGCCGCGGCGGCGGCCGTCTCGGCGCGGGACTTCAGTGCCTCGGGGAGCCGGAGGCTGATCCGGGCGACCGCTCCGTCGTCCTCGGGGTCGGCCTCCTCCACGGGTGGACCGGGGGCCGGGTCGAACTCGGGGCCGGACTCGGGCGCATGGACGACGACGACCTCGGGGTCGCGGCCGCGGACCCGGATGTCGACCAGCCCGCCGTCCCAGGCGGCGGTGACCTCGGCGGCCATCGCCGAGAGGGCCTCGGTGACGGTGAGCCGGATGGCGGGTTCCAGCGCCTCGGCGAGCAGCCGGGCGGTCTCCTGCGCCTGCTCGGTGCCGGCTGCCGCGGTCGCGGTCAGTGAGCGGCGGAGGGCGTCGACGTAGTCGGTCAGGTCCATGGCCGCCATCGTGACGTCAGCTGCAGCCGGGCGGTCGCCGGGGTCGGCGGCGCCGGCGGTGGCCCGGGGGAGGGTGGCTCACTGCGATCCGCCGCCGAGCCAGCGTGGACGGCGACCGTGGCGGTGCCGGGTGCGCGGCTGTGCGTCCGGCGGCCTCTTCGGCAGGCGTGGCGCCACGGCCTTCTGCAGGTCCTCGAGGTGTGTCCAGTTCTCCATGACGCCAGGATGGCACCATGGTGACGTCACAGCAAGGGCACGGCGACGTCACGCGTGAGATCGCAGCCGGGTGAGGCGGGTGGTGCTGCGGTCGCCCTCCGGGTCCAGGAGCTCCCCGCTGGTGCAGGGACGGCGGCCTCTCCCCGTACCCTCGACGGGTGCCCGCCATCGCCCCCCTGAAGGTGCAGGTCGTCGCGCAGACGCAGTTCACCCCGCCGGCGGACGTGCCCTGGGAGACCGACGCCGACGGCGGGCAGGCGCTGGCGGAGTTCGCCGGGCGGGCCTGCTACCAGTCCTGGACCAAGCCGAACCCGACCACGGCGACCAACGAGGGCTACCTGCGGCACATCCTCGAGGTCGGCCATCTGTCGGTGCTCGAGCACGGCACCGTGACCATGTACCTCTCCGGCGTCTCGCGGTCGCTGACCCACGAGCTGATCCGGCACCGGCACTTCTCCTACAGCCAGCTGTCCCAGCGCTACGTGCCCGAGCGGGACGCCGCCGTCGTCGAGCCGGCGGTGATCGCGGAGGACCCCGAGCTGCACGAGAAGTTCCTCGCCGCCACCGATGCCGCACTGGCCGCCTACGCCGAGCTGCTCGAGGGGCTGGAGAAGCGCTTCGCCGACGTCCCGAACGCGACGCTGCGCCGCAAGCAGGCCCGGCAGGCAGCCCGTTCGGTGCTGCCGAACGCCACCGAGACCCGCATCGTCGTCACCGGCAACTACCGGGCCTGGCGGCACTTCGTGGCCATGCGGGCCAGCGAGCACGCCGACGTCGAGATCCGCGAGCTGGCCATCGCCTGCCTGCGCGAGCTGCAGGACGCCGCCCCGCACGTCTTCGGTGACTTCCGGATCAGCGAGCTCTCCGACGGAACCGCCGTCGCCGCGAGCCCGCTGGTCGCCGAGGGCTGATCCGCCCCCGTCCCATCCCCACCCACGATCGCGACGAGGAGTCGACATGGCCGAGGTGGCCGTCCAGCAGCAGGTCGACACGCAGTACGAGGACCTGCTCCGTCGGGTCCTGGAGACCGGGACGCCGAAGGACGACCGCACCGGCACCGGCACGCTGAGCCTGTTCGGGGAGCGGCTGCGCTACGACCTGTCCAGCTCCTTCCCGCTGGTGACGACGAAGTCGGTGCACTTCAAGTCGATCGCCTACGAGCTGCTGTGGTTCCTGCGCGGCGAGGGCAACGTCGGCTGGCTGAAGGAGCACGGCGTCTCGATCTGGGACGAGTGGGCGGCCGAGGACGGCAGCCTGGGCCCGGTCTACGGCGTCCAGTGGCGGTCCTGGCCCACGCCGGACGGCGGGTCGATCGACCAGCTCTCCGCCGTCCTGGACACGCTGCGCACCGACCCGGACTCCCGGCGGATGGTGGTCTCGGCGTGGAACGTGGCCGCCCTGCCGGAGATGGCGCTGGCTCCCTGCCACGCGCTGTTCCAGTTCCACGTCGCCGACGGCAAGCTCTCCTGCCAGCTCTACCAGCGCAGCGCCGACCTGTTCCTCGGCGTCCCCTTCAACATCGCCAGCTACGCGCTGCTGACCCGGATGGTCGCCCAGCAGGTCGGCCTCGAGCCGGGCGACTTCATCTGGGTCGGCGGGGACTGCCACATCTACCGCAACCACCTGCCCCAGGTGCGCGAGCAGCTCTCCCGGGAGGTGCTGCCCTTCCCGCAGCTGGAGATCGACCCGGCGCCGTCGCTGTTCGACCACCGCTACGAGGACTTCCACGTCGTCGACTACCGGCACCACCCGGCCATCCGAGGTGCGGTGGCGGTGTGACCGAGCCGGCGACCCCGCGACGCACGGTGCGGATGGTCTGGGCCCAGACCACCGACGGCGTCATCGGCGCGGACGGCGCACTGCCCTGGCACCTGCCCGAGGACCTCCGGCTGTTCAAGGCGCTGACCGTGGGCGGCACCGTGGTCATGGGCCGCCGCACCTGGGAGTCGCTGCCGGCGAGGTACCGGCCGCTGCCGGGCCGCCGCAACGTGGTGCTCAGCTCGACGCTGGACGCGGCCGAGCCGGGGGCCGAGGTGGTCCGGTCGGTGACCGAGGCGCTCGCGCTGGACGGCGACCTGTGGGTGATCGGCGGCGGGGCGGTCTACGGCACGTTCCTCCCGTACGCCGACGAGCTGGTGGTGACCGAGGTCGACGTGCAGCTGCCGGGTGACACGTGGGCGCCCCGCCCGGGCCCGGACTGGGCGCCGGGTACGCGGGTGCCCGACCCCGGTTGGTCGGAGTCGACGACCGGGCTCCGATTCCGGGTCACCCAGTGGGGACGGGGGACGGCCGCTCCGGACCCCGTGGCCCGCGTCCTCGCCGAGCACGAGCAGACCTGGGCCGGCGCAGGGCGGTCCGGCGGTGTCGGGGCGGGCCGGTAGATTCCAGGCCATGACCCCGGCCACGACCACGGACCCCGCCCGACCGTTCGGGCGCGTGCTCACGGCGATGGTCACCCCGCTCGCCGAGGACGGCACGATCGACCTTTCCGGCGCCCAGCAGCTCGCCGCGCACCTCGTCGACCGGCAGTCGCACGACGGCCTGGTCGTCTTCGGGACCACGGGTGAGTCGCCGACCATCAGCGACGGCGAGCAGCACGCGGTGCTCGAGGCCGTGCTGGACGCCGTCGGTGACCGGGCCATGGTGGTCGCCGGAGTCGGCACGAACGACACCGCGCACTCCATCGAGAAGGCCCAGTCGGCGGCCCGGCTCGGCGTGCACGGCCTGCTCGTCGTCACCCCGTACTACAACAAGCCCCCGCAGGCCGGCCTGCTGCGGCACTTCACCGCGGTCGCCGACTCCACCGACCTGCCGGTGATGCTCTACGACATCCCGCCGCGCTCGGTGGTCCCCATCGAGGTGGAGACGCTGGTCCGCGCCGCGGAACACCCGAACATCGTCGCGGTCAAGGACGCCAAGGGCGACTTCGGCGCCCTCATGCAGACCCTGGCCCGCACCGACCTCGCCTACTACTCCGGCGAGGACATGCTGAACCTGCCGCTGCTCGCGGTCGGCGCCGTCGGTGTGGTGAGCGTCGTCGGACACCTGGTCGGCACCCGGCTGGCCGAGCTGATCGCCGCCGTCGAGGCCGGCGACCTGGCCCGGGCGCGGGAGGTCAACGACGAGCTGCTGCCGGTGTACACCGGCATCTTCCGCACGCAGGGCACGATCATGGTCAAGGCGGCGCTGCGCGAGCTCGGGCTCCCGTCCGGCCCGGTGCGCCCGCCGCTCGTGGACGCCACCGAGGAGCAGGTGGCGCAGCTGCGCGTGGACCTCGCCGCCGGAGGTGTCGTGCTGTGACGACGTCGAACTCTCCGCAGCCCCACCTGGACCTGAAGGCCCCGCCGCCCCTCCCGGCCGGCGGCCTGCGGGTGATGGCGCTGGGTGGGCTGGGGGAGATCGGCCGGAACATGGCCGTCCTCGAGTTCGACGGCCAGCTGCTGGTCATCGACTGCGGGGTGCTCTTCCCCGAGGCGGAGCAGCCCGGCGTCGACCTGATCCTGCCCGACTTCGGGGTCATCGAGCACCGGCTGGACGACATCGCCGCCGTCGTCCTCACCCACGGGCACGAGGACCACATCGGCGCCGTCCCCTACCTGCTCCGGCTGCGCGCCGACATCCCGCTGGTCGGCTCCCGGTTCACCCTCGCGCTGGTCAAGGCGAAGCTGCGCGAGCACCGGATCGACCCGGTGCTGGTCGAGGTGGCGGCCGGGGACGACCACCTGGCCGGGTCGTTCCACTGCGAGTTCATCAGCGTCAACCACTCCATCCCCGACGCGCTGGCGGTCGCGGTGCACACCCCGGCGGGCACCCTCGTGCACACCGGCGACTTCAAGATGGACCAGCTGCCCCTCGACGGCGTGCTGACCGACCTCGGTGCCTTCGCCCGGCTCGGGGTCGAGGGAATCGACCTGCTGCTGAGTGACTCCACCAACGCCGAGGTGCCCGGGTTCGTCACCTCCGAGCGCACCATCGGCCCGGTGCTGGACTCGGTCTTCGAGCGCGCCTCCCAGCGGCTGATCGTCTCCAGTTTCGCCAGCCACGTGCACCGGATCCAGCAGGTGCTCGACTGCGCGGCCGAGCACGGCCGCAAGGTGGCGCTGGTGGGCCGTTCGATGGTCCGCAACATGGGGGTCGCCCAGGACCTCGGCCTGCTCCGGGTCGCACCCGGCCTGATGGTCAAGCTCGACGAGGCCACCGCGATGCCCCCGGAGCAGGTGGTGCTGGTCAGCACCGGCTCGCAGGGTGAGCCGCTGTCCGCGCTGGGCCGGATGGCCCGCGGCGAGCACCACCAGGTGACCATCGAGGCCGGCGACACGATCATCCTGGCGTCCTCGCTGGTGCCCGGGAACGAGACCGCCGTCTACAAGGTGATCAACGGCCTGGCCCGGCTCGGCGCGACCGTGGTGCACAAGGAGACAGCCCGCGTGCACGTCTCCGGGCACGCCCCGGCCGGGGAGCTGCGCACCCTGCTCAACGTGGCCAAGCCGCGGTACCTGATGCCGGTGCACGGGGAGTGGCGGCACCTGCGGGCGCACGCCGCGCTGGCCCAGGAGACCGGGATGAGCCGAGACCGCATCCTGCTGGCCGAGGACGGCGTCGTCGTCGACCTGGTCGACGGCAAGGCGTCGATCGTGGGGAGCGTGCCGATCGGCAACGTCTACGTCGACGGGCTCAACGTCGGCGACGTCGGCGAGGAGTCGCTGCAGGCCCGACGCATCCTCGGTGACGAGGGCTTCGTCGCGCTGACCGTGGTCATCGAACCCTCGACCCGCACCATCGTGCGGCCGGTGCACCTGTCGACGAGGGGTTTCTCCGACGACCCGGCCGCCTTCACCGAGGCGCTCGTCCTGGTGGAGGCCGAGTTGAAGCGGGCCCTGGCCGCCGACGACCAGGTCGACGCCCACCGGCTGTCCCAGGTGATCCGCCGGACGGTCGGCAAGTGGGTGTCGGACACCTACCGCCGCCGGCCGATGATCATCCCCACCGTCCTCGAGGTCTAGGCCGTGGCCGCCCCGGGCTCGTGGGGCGCCCTCGAGGTCCGCAGCTGGCTGGAGGAGACGTTCCGGGACGACGGTGCCACCTGGGACGTCCAACTCGTGGGCACACTCCTCCATGGCGAGCGGGTGGTGGTCATCGTCAGCTCCGCCCGCGACGGGCAGGTGCACCGGATCACCAGCGACTTGGCTGAGCTGCGGGAGGCGATCAGCCCCGCCACCTGGGGGCTGATCACCGGCGAGGTGTTCCGGTCGCTCCACCCCTGGACGCTGACCCTGCAGGGAGTGGACGCCGCCGGCATCAGCGACTGGCGGTGAGCGCCCGGCTGCGAGGCCGCACGCCGTGCGCCGGGCCCGTCCCCCGAACGGGTTCCCCTCCGCCTGAGGTTCCACCTGGTACCGCGGCGTACGCCGGCTACCGGACGACCTGGATGGGGGTGATCCCCTCCTCGGCGGGGAGGGAGAAGCCCAGCACCTGGGCGTAGAAGGACAGCTCGCCGTCCAGGGCGGTACGGATGTTCTCCGCCTTGCGGAAGCCGTGCTGCTCTCCGGCGAAGAGGACGTAGGCGTGCGGCACGCCCTTGGCGCGGAGGGCCGCGACCATCAGCTCCGCCTGCTCGGGCGGCACCACCCGGTCCTCGTCGCCCTGGAACACCGCCAGTGGGGTGTCCAGTGCGTCGGTCGCGTTGATCGGCGAGCGCTCGGCGTAGACGTCGGCGCCGGCGGGCCACGGTGCGATCAGCCCGTCGAGGTAGCGGGACTCGAACTTGTGCGTGTCGGCGGCCAGCGCGGCCAGGTCGGCGACGCCGTAGTGGCTGGCCCCGGCAGCGAAGACGCCCGGGCGGAAGGTCAGCGCGGCCAGCGTGGTGTACCCGCCGGCCGAACCGCCGCGGATCGCCAGCCGCGCCTGGTCGACGCGCAGCCCGGCGGGGCCGTCGCCGGAGGAGAGGTACCGGGCGCAGGCGACGACGTCGTCCAGGTCGGCGACGCCCCACTGCCCCTTCAGCGCCTCCCGGTACCGCCGGCCGTAGCCGGTGGAGCCGCGGTAGTCGACGTCGGCGACGGCGAACCCGCGGGAGGTCCAGTACTGGACGCTGAGGTCCAGCACCGACCGGGCGGCGGCGGTGGGCCCGCCGTGCACGAGCACCAGGAGCGGCGGCAGCTCGTCGTCCGGGCCGGTGACCTGCGGGTTGGCCGGCGGGTACACCAGCGCGTGGGCCTCGGCGACCCCGCTGGGCCCGGGCTCGGTGGGGAAGGTGACGTGCTGGGGGCGGGAGAACCAGGCCGGGTCGAGGCCGAGGTCGCGGGCCGGGCGGAGCACCTCGGGGGCACCGTCGAGACCGACCCGGAGGACGACCGCCTCGGACGCCGGGCCGCCGGCCACGCACACCACGCCGTCCGTTGTGCCGCGCACCTGGCCGAAGGCGGAGTACGGCAGGTCGAACTCGCGCGCCGTGCCGTCGGTGTCGAGCACGGCGAGCCGGTCGGCGCCGTCCCGGCCGTAGGCGAGGGCGACCCGGCCGTCGTCCAGCAGGTCGAACCGGCTCTGCCCGAAGACCCACTGCGGCCCGGCGATGTCGCTGCCGGCGTCGAACACCAGCTCGACCTCGCCGTGCGGCCGGCGCCGGTACAGCGACCAGACGTCGGTGCGGTCGCTGAGCCACCACAGCGCACCGTCCGCGCCCCACACCGGCTGGACGACCGACTCGCCGTGCCCGCCGGCGATGACGTGCTCATCGCCCGCGCCGTCACGGACCACCAGCTGGGCAGCGTCCCACGGCATGTCCGGGTGGTTCCACCGCAGGAAGGCCAGCGCGGGGCCGTCGGGCTCCCGCCGCGGGTCGGAGACGAAGTCCGGCCCGCTGACCAGCACCTCCACGGTGCCGTCGGCGTCGACCCGGACCACCTCGTTGACGACCTCGGCGGCCAGGCCGGCGGCGGTGTGGGTCTCCCGGACCGCCAGGACGCCGTCGCCGTCGGCGTGCAGGTCGGCGAACCGGACGCCGGCGGGGACCTCCGGCTCAGGGGTCACCGCGACCGGTTCGCTGCTGCCCGGCGCCACCCGGTACAGCCGCTGGTCGGCGAAGTCGGTGAACCACACGGTGCCGGCGGCCACGGTCCAGGCGCCGCCGCCGTACTCGTGCACCCGGGTGCGGGCGTTCCAGGGGGAGGGGAGCAGGTCGGTCGTCGTCCCGTCCGGCGTGCGGCGGACCAGCACGGTGCGGCCGCCCTCGCTGGGCCGGCCCTCGGCCCACCAGACGTCAGCGTCGTCCCCGGAGCCGTCCACGACGACCTCGCCGAGCCTGGCCGCAGCGCGCACCACCAGCTCAGAGGTGATCGGCGTCGGCCAGCTGCCGTGGGGGAGGGTCTGCTCGGGGGCGGTCACCCCGGTCACGCTAGCCAGCCGGGCGGCTGGGTGTCAGCTGAGCCCGAGCCGGACACGCGGCGCTGAATGGACCCCGGCCACCGGCATCCCGATTACCGTCTGACGCATGCCTGCTCGCGCGTCGACGTCGAACCGGGCGCCTGCACGCGGCAGCGCCCCTGCTCGCCCGCGCTCGGGCAGCACCGCAGCCGGGAAGCGCCCCCCGGCCAAGCGCGGGTCCACCGCGGCCCGCCGGCCGCCGCCGAAGAAGAAGCAGGGCACGCTCGCCGGCAGTCTCTGGCGCGGCGCGTCCGGCGCCTGGGGCCTGCTGGCCCGCAGCGCCGGCGGTGTGGCGCGCTCGGTCGCCCGGCCGGAGGAGGCCGAACCGCTGGGCCCCGAGCACCGCCGGGACGGCGTCGGCCTCGCGGTGCTGGGCCTGGCGATCGTGCTGGGCGCGGCGGTCTGGACCGACGGGATCGGTCCGGTCGGCGCCGGCCTCGCCACCGGCGTCGAGTGGACGATCGGCGCACTCACCGTCGCCCTGCCGGTCGTGCTGCTGCTGGTCGCGCTTCGGCTGCTGCGGCACCCCCCGCACCCGGAGTCGCGCGGGCGGCTGATGATCGGCTGGCTCAGCGTGATCGCCGCCGTCGTCGGCGTCGCCCACGTCGTCGGACCGGATGCCGACCCGGCGGACCGGACCGGCGCCGGTGGCCTGCTCGGGTGGGCGGTCGGCATGCCGCTGACCGCCGGCGTCGGCCCGATCGTCACCGTGCTGCTGCTGGTCCTGCTCGCGTTCTTCGGCGTGCTCGTCGTCACGGCCACGCCGGTGCACCAGGTGCCCGAACGCCTGCGGGAGTGGGCCGACCGGCAGTTGGGCCGGGACGGCGACGAGGAGTACGACGACTACGACGAGTACCAGGACGAGGAGCCGGCGACCCAGCCGGTCCCGCGGGTCCGCAAGGGACGCAAGGCCGCGGCCCCCGCGGTCGAGGACACCCTGGACACCGGGTCGATCGACCTCGGTGCGCTGGACGAGGCCCCGGAGGCGGTCGTCCACGAGCCGGCCCCCGAGCCCGTGCCGGTCCGCCGTCCGGCGATCATCGACCGCACGGCCCCGCCGGAGGACCTGCCGCCGATCGAGGAGCCCGAGCAGCTCCGGATCCAGCCGGTCGAGGGCGCCTACACGCTGCCCTCGGTGAGCGTGCTGCGCGCCGGCACCCCGCCCCGGGCGAAGTCCAAGGCCAACGACGTCGCCATCGAGGCGATCACCGGGGTGCTCGAGCAGTTCAACATCGACGCCGCGGTCACCAGCTACACCCGCGGCCCGACGGTGACCCGCTACGAGATCGAGCTCGGCAACGCGGTCAAGGTCGAGAAGATCACCGCGCTGACCAAGAACCTCGCCTACGCCGTCGCCAACGACAACATCCGGATCCTCGCGCCCATCCCGGGCAAGTCCGCGGTGGGCGTCGAGGTGCCCAACACCGACCGCGAGACGGTGAGCCTGGGCGACGTCATGCGCTCCCAGGTGGCCAAGCAGGACCCGCACCCGATGCTGGTCGGCCTGGGCAAGGACATCGAGGGCGGCTTCGTCTGCGCCAACCTGGCGAAGATGCCGCACCTGCTGGTGGCCGGCGCCACCGGCGCCGGCAAGTCCAGCTGCATCAACTCGCTGCTGACCTCGCTGCTGCTGCGGGCGACCCCGGACCAGCTGCGGATGATCCTGGTCGACCCGAAGATGGTCGAGCTCACGCCCTACGACGGCATCCCGCACCTGATCACGCCGATCATCACCGACCCCAAGAAGGCCGCCACCGCGCTGGCCTGGCTGGTCGAGGAGATGGAGCAGCGCTACCAGGACATGCGGTCCACCGGCGTCCGGCACATCGACGACTTCAACAAGAAGGTCGAGCGCGGGGAGATCACCACCCCGCCCGGCAGCGAGCGGGTCTACCAGCCCTACCCCTACATCCTCACCATCGTCGACGAGCTCGCCGACCTGATGATGGTGGCCCCGCGGGACGTCGAGGAGTCGATCGTCCGGATCACCCAGAAGGCCCGCGCCGCCGGCATCCACCTGGTGCTGGCCACCCAGCGCCCCTCGGTCGACGTCGTCACCGGCCTGATCAAGGCCAACGTGCCCTCCCGGCTGGCCTTCTCCACCTCCAGCCTCACCGACAGCCGGGTCATCCTCGACCAGCCCGGCGCGGAGAAGCTGATCGGCATGGGCGACGCGCTCTTCCTGCCGATCGGCGCCGGCAAGCCGATCCGTGTCCAGGGCGCCTACGTCTCCGATGCCGAGATCGAGGCGGTCGTCGAGTTCACCAAGCGGCAGGCCGAGCCGGAGTACCGCGAGGAGGTCTTCACCGCCGCGGCGGGGGAGAAGAAGGAGATCGACGAGGACATCGGCAACGACCTGGAACTGCTGGTCCAGGCGGTCGAGCTCGTCGTCACCAGCCAGTTCGGCTCCACCTCGATGCTGCAGCGCAAGCTGCGGGTGGGCTTCGCCAAGGCGGGCCGGCTGATGGACCTGATGGAGAGCCGGGGCATCGTCGGGCCGTCCGAGGGCTCGAAGGCCCGGGACGTGCTCATCAAGCCCGACGAGCTGGAGTCGGTCATGTTCACGCTCCGCGGGAGCGAGTAGCAGGGGGATCCGGTGGCGCCGGGCGGGATGTGGGACGGCGCCTACGATGGTGCGGTGCCAGCCCTGCCCAGACCCATGACATCCCCCGAAGGGCAGCCCGCCGGTCCCGCTCCCCGGCGCGTCGCCGTCGTCACCCTCGGCTGCGCCCGCAACGAGGTCGACTCCGAGGAGCTCGCCGGCCGGCTGGCCGGCGACGGGTACGAACTGGTGGCCGACGGCGAGGCCGCCGACGCCGTGCTGGTGAACACCTGCGGCTTCATCGAGAGCGCGAAGAAGGACTCGGTCGACGCGATCCTCGCCGCCACCGACTCCGGCGCCGAGGTGATCGCCGTCGGCTGCATGGCCGAGCGGTACGGCGCGGAGCTCGCCGGGGCGCTGCCCGAGGCCACCGTGCTCGGCTTCGACGACTACGGCGCCATCGGCGACCGGCTGGACGACGTCCTCACCGGCCGGCCGCTGGTCCCGCACACCCCGCAGGACCGGCGCACCCTGCTGCCGATCAGCCCGGTGCAGCGCAGCGCGGCGACCCAGGCCCCCGACGCGCCGAGCATCCCCGGCCACGACTGGCTGCGGCGCAAGCGGTTGGCCAGTGGCCCGTCGGCGGCGTTGAAGATCGCCTCCGGCTGCGACCGGCGCTGCTCCTTCTGCGCGATCCCCACCTTCCGCGGGTCGTTCGTCTCCCGGCCGGCCGGTGAGGTGCTCGGCGAGGCGCAGTGGCTGGCCTCCCAGGGCGTCACCGAGATCGTCCTGGTCAGCGAGAACTCCACCTCCTACGGCAAGGACACCGGCGACCTGCGCTCGCTGGAGAAGCTGCTGCCCCAGCTGGCCGCGATCGACGGCGTCGTCCGGGTGCGGGTGGCCTACCTGCAGCCGGCGGAGCTGCGGCCGGGCCTGCTCGAGGTGATCGCCGCGACCCCGGGCATCGCCCCCTACTTCGACCTGTCGTTCCAGCACTCCTCACCGACGCTGCTGCGCCGGATGCGGCGCTTCGGCGGCACCGAGGACTTCCTCGGCATCATCGAGCGGGCCCGGGCGCTGGCCCCGGGCGCGGGCTTCCGGGCCAACGTCATCCTCGGGTTCCCCGGGGAGACCGAGGACGACGTCGCCGAGCTGGAGCGGTTCCTGACCGAGGGGCGGCTGGACGCCGTCGGCGTGTTCGGCTACTCCGACGAGGACGGCACCGAGGCGCTCGGCCTGCCCGGCAAGCTGGACCAGGACGAGATCGACGCCCGGGTGCGGCGGATCACCGACCTGGTCGAGGAGCTCACCGCCCAGCGCGCCGAGGAGCGGATCGGCAGCACCGTGGAGGTGCTGCTGACCGAGGACCTGTCGGTCGACGACGAGCCCGGCACCTGGGCCGGCCACGCCGCCCACCAGGACCCGGACGCCGACGGCACGACGACGGTCTCCGGGGTGCCCGCCGACGCGGTCGCCGGACAGGTGGTGCGGGCGGAGGTGGTCGACACCGAGGGCGTCGACCTGGTCGCCCGCGCGCTGCTGCCCGTGCCTGCCGCGACAGCTGTCGCCGCGACGGCCGGGGTCTGACCGGATGACCAGGGGTGTACCGGCCGACCCGGCGGCGACGCCGCCGGAGAGCACCCGCCTGCTCAACCTGCCCAACGCGCTGACCATGCTGCGGCTGGCGGTCGTGCCGCTGTTCGCGGTGCTGCTGCTGTCGGAGGGCGGGGCGGACGACGGGCGTCGTGCCTGGGCCACCCTCTTCTTCGTCGTCGCGATCATCACCGACCAGCTGGACGGCATGATCGCCCGCCGCACCAACCAGGTGACCGAGTTCGGGAAGCTCGCTGACCCGATCGCCGACAAGGCGCTCACCGGGACGGCGCTCATCGGCCTGTCGGTGCTGGACCTGCTGCCGTGGTGGGTGACGCTCACCATCCTGGTCCGCGAGGTGGGGGTCACCCTGCTGCGGTTCTGGGTCATCCGGCACGGGGTGATCGCCGCCAGCCGCGGCGGCAAGGCCAAGACCGTGCTCCAGTCGCTGGCCATCGGGATGTACATCCTGCCGATCGACGGGCTCTTCGGGTCGGCCCGCTGGTGGGTGATGGCCGCGGCCTTCGTGCTGACCGTCGCCACCGGCATCGACTACGTCTACCGGGCGGTGAAGCTGCGCCGCACCAGCGCGCGCGCCATGCGGGCCGCGGCGACCAGGCGGGCAGGCGCGGGCGACGAGCCCGGCGCCGCTGGTGGCCGCCGGGGCACCGTGGCGTGAGCTCGCCGGGCGCTGCCGGGACCGCGCAGCGGGTGCACGCAGCCCTGCTGGCCCGCCGTGAGACGGTCGCGGCCGCCGAGTCGCTGACCGCCGGCCTGTTCTGCGCGACCCTCGCCGCGGTGCCCGGCGCCAGCGCCACCCTGCGCGGGGGAGCGGTCGTGTACGCCACCGACCTGAAGACGACGCTGGCCGGGGTCGCCCCGGAGCTGCTGGCCGCCTCCGGCCCGGTGAGCGAGCCCACCGCGGCCGCGCTCGCCGAGGGCATCCGCAGCCGCTGTGCCGCCACCTGGGGCGTCGGGATCACCGGGGTGGCCGGCCCCGACCCGGTCGCCGAGCACGGGCCGGGGCGGGTCTACGTGGGTCTCAGTGACGGGCTGGTCACCGTCGTCCACGAGTTGGACCTCCCCGGCGACCGGGCCGCGGTGCGTGCCGGGGCGGTGCAGGAGGCGATGGCGCGGCTGCTGGGCCGGCTCGCCGAGCACGCGCTCCCCGGGAAGGCGGAGGACGGCGGGGGTGTTACGCCATGAGCGGACGGACCTCCACCGGCACGGTGACCCGGGTCATGGCCGCGTACGGTGAGCACACGGCGTCTCCCGGCCGATCCGGTCGGTGGCGTTGCTCGTTCGACCTGCTCGTCAGAGTGGACAGGAGACGGCCATGACGCTGCTGCGCACCCAGCTGGGGAACACCCTGCGGGGCCACCGGCTGCGCCAGCGGCGGACGCTGCGCGACGTCTCCGGCGCGGCCCGGGTGAGCCTGGGGTACCTCTCGGAGGTCGAGCGTGGCCAGAAGGAGGCGTCCTCCGAGCTGCTGGCCTCCATCTGCGACGCCCTGGACGTGGAGCTGGCCGACCTGCTGGCCGAGGTGAGCCTGGAGATGCGGCTCGCCGACCCGGCCGGGCACCCGGTCCGCCCGGTCGCGGTCGCCCGCCCGGGAGCCGACGACGCGGCCGCGGCGGCCGCGACGGACGTGCCCGCGGAGCAGGAGGCTGCCGCGGCGCCGGTCGCCGAGCCGGCCCTGGCCCTCGTGGGCAGTGGCCAGTCGGCCCGTGCGGCCGCCCGTTCCCGTGGGGCCGTCTCGCTCGCTGCCTGAGGAAGGACCCCGTCCTCCTCACCCCGCGCAGGCTCGGTGCGAGCCTGCGGACGGGGTCGGGGGTCGCGGCCTCCTGCGCCGGGCCGGTCGCTGTCGGTCGGATTCGTCCAGCGCGGGCGGGTGGGCGCGACACGAACTGCGCTCAGGGTCCACCTCCTTGACCCAGTGCGACGGAACGGGCACAAAGTGTCCATGTCTTCCCCAGGATCCCGCCCCCCGCTGCCGCAGCACCCCTCGCTCCCGGTGCCGACCTTCACCGGCCGGGGCGGGGTCACCGTGCTGGAGGCCGACGCCGCCGAGTCCGCGGCCGCCGAGGCCGCGGCTGCGGGCGGGCAGCACCTGACGACCCCGGTCCCGGCCGGCGCCGCGTTCCTGCAGCCGCCGGCACCCGGCCACCACGTGACCGCGCCGGTGCCCTCGCTGACCGTCGCCGTCCCCGCCCCGCGCCCGACCGCCCCGCGTCAGGACACCCGCCGCCCCGGGCGGGCCGGTGTGCCGATGAGCCGCACCCGGCGCGGCCTGCTCAACGGGGCACGCACGGCCTTCGCCGAGCGTGGGGTCCGCAAGACCACGATGCAGCACGTCGCCGCCGCCGCCGGTGTCGCCAAGGCCACCTTGTACAACCACTTCCGGACCAAGGACGACGTGGCGCACGCGCTGATCGCCTTCGAGCTGGACCGGCTGGCCGCGCTCGCCGCCGAGCTGCCGCTGACCGTTGCCGTCCCCGCGCTCGCCGAGGAGGTCGGCGGGCACCCGGTGCTGCGCCGGCTGGCCGAGACCGAGCCGGAGACCCTCGTGCAGATGATGGGGCTGGACGCCGACCGCTGGGGCGACGTCGTCGTCACCCTCGGCTCGGCGCTGCGGATCTCCCGCCCGGAGGCCGAGCTGGTGTGCCGCTGGCTGCTCGGCCTGGTGCTGCAGCCGGGCACGGTGCAGGAGCGGGCCGCGCAGGCCGCCGTCGTCACCGGGCAGCTCGTCGGCTGACCCACCCGCGCCGCTCCCTCGGCCGTCCCGGTCCCCGCGGACCGGGACGGCCGAGCGCCGTCCAGCCGGCACAGCGGGCCGTCGACCCGGTGACGTGACATCGTGTCGGGCGGCGCCCAGAGCCGGACCCCGTGCCAGACCACCAGCGGAGCGCGTGATGCGGTACCTGTTCCGGCCCCCGGCCACCGAGGCCGCCGGCCTGCTGTCCCTGCCGTGGCACCAGCCGCTGGAGGAGTGGGACGAGGCCCTGCTGCTCGAGGTGCCGCAACGGGGCATCTCGCGGCACGTCGTCCGCTTCACCGCCTCCGAGGGGCGGGTCTTCGCGCTCAAGGAGATCGCCGAGCCGCTGGCCCGGCACGAGTACGCGCTGCTGGCCGAGTTCGAGGGCGAGGGGCTGCCCTCGGTGTCGGTGCTGGGGATCTGCGTCGACCGGCCCGACGACCAGCAGGCCATCCTGGTCACCCGGTACCTCGAGTACTCGATGTCCTACCGGTACCTGTTCTCCGGCCCACGTGCCGCGGACGACCCGATGAAGCTGCTGGACACGCTGGTGGAGCTGCTGGTGCGGCTGCACCTGGCCGGCGTCTACTGGGGCGACTGCTCCCTGTCGAACACGCTCTTCCGGCTGGACGCCGGCACCTTCACCGCCTACATGGTCGACGCGGAGACCGCGGAGCGGCACCCCACGCTGTCGGCCCGCAAGCGCGCCTACGACGTCGACCTGGCGCGGGAACGGGTCGGGGCCGAGCTGATGGACCTGCAGGCCGGCGAGCTGCTGTCACCGGAGATCGACCCGATCGAGATCGCCGAGAGCCTGCCGATCCGGTACGAGGCGCTCTGGGAGGAGGTGACCCGGGAGGAGGTCTTCCGCGCCGACGAGCAGGCGATCCGGGTCGCCGAGCGACTCCAGCGGATCAACGACCTGGGCTTCGACGTCGGCGAGATCGAGCTGGTGACCTCGGGGGACGGCGCGCGGCTGCGGGTGGAGACCCGGGTCGCCGAGCCCGGACAGCACCGGCGTGAGCTGCTCCGGCTGACCGGCCTGGAGGTGCAGGAGAACCAGGCACAGCGGCTGCTCAACGACCTGCGTTCCTACCGGGCCTACCTGGAGCAGCGCGGCGGCAGCCCGGTGCCGGAGGCCGTCGCCGGCCACCGCTGGGTGACCGAGGTGTACCTGCCGGTGGTGGGCGCGGTCCCCGACGAGCTGGCCGGCCGGCTCGAGCCCGCGGAGGTCTTCCACGAGGTGCTGGAGCACCGCTGGTTCCTCTCCGAGCAGGCCGGGTTCGACGTCGGCACCTGGGTCGCGGTGCGCTCCTACGTCCAGAACGTGCTGCCCCGGATGCCCGCTCAGCTCACCACGCCGTCGGTGATCGCGCACCGCTCCGAAGCTCGCTGAGGGCGTTCGCCGGGACCACTCGGCGAGAGGAAACGGTGAGGTCTCGCTCCGGTTGACAGTCGTTGTGAGCAAGGCCACTCTCCGAGTTCCACGGTGACACGAGGTCACCTGGCGCCAACGGAGGCGGTGGTCCGGTGCCGGACGTCAGCAAGGTCGGAAGCGACAGGGTGCAGACCGGTCGGGCCGGTCCGTTCCACTCCCGCAGGTGGCGCAGGGCGTTGTCCGGTGCCGCGGCGGCTGGTCTCCTGAGCTCCGCGCTCGCGGCCTGTGGCAGCGACGAGGGGGGTGTGCCGACCCTCACCTGGTACACCAACCCCGACTCCGGGGGGCAGGCCGAGATCGCCGCCCGGTGCACGGAAGCCGCGGACGGCCAGTACGCGATCGAGACCGCCGTACTGCCCCGGGAGGCCTCCCAGCAGCGGGAGCAGCTGATCCGGCGGCTGGCCGCGAACGACGCCTCGATCGACATCATGAGCCTGGACCCGCCGTTCATCCCGGAGTTCGCCGAGGCGGGCTTCCTCGCGCCGGTGCCCTCCGACGTCGCCGAGCGGGTCACCGAGGACGTGGTGGAGAGCGCGGTCGAGGGCTCGACCTGGAACGACGAACTGGTCGCCGTCCCGTTCTGGGCGAACACCCAGCTGCTCTGGTACCGCGAGTCGGTCGTCGAGGAGGCCGGGCTGGACATGAGCCAGCCGGTCACCTGGGACCAGATCGTGGAGGCAGCCCAGGCCGCCGACGTGCAGGTCGGCGTGCAGGGCATCCGTGCCGAGGCGCTGACCGTCTGGTTCAACGCGCTGATCGAGTCCGCCGGCGGGTCGATCATCGAGGAGAACTCCACCGACCCGTCGGAGATCGAGCTGGGGCTCACGTCCGAGGCCGGCATCCGTGCCGCTGAGGTGGTGAGGATGATCGCCACCAGCGGGACGGTCGGCCCGGCGCTGTCGACGGCGAACGAGGACTCCACCGCGACGGCCTTCGAGGGCCCCGACGGCGGGTTCAACGTGAACTACCCGTTCGTCTACCCCCGGGCGCTGTCCGCCGTGGAGGCCGGGACCATGGACGCCTCGGTGCCCGAGGACTACGGCTGGGCGATCTACCCGCGGGTGGACGCCGACACCCCGGCCGCGCCGCCCTACGGCGGGATCAACCTCGGCGTCGGTGCCTTCAGCCAGTACCCCGAGCTCGCCTACGCGGCGACCGAGTGCATCACCTCGACGGAGAACCAGGCCTACTACTTCGTCACCAACGGCAACCCGGCCTCCGACACCGCCGTCTACGACGACCCGGAGGTGCTCGAGCAGTTCCCGATGGCGCCCACCATCCGGGACTCCCTGGAGCTGGCGGCGCCCCGACCGCAGACCCCGTACTACAGCGAGGTCTCCGGCGGGATCCAGCGGGTCTACCACCCGCCGTCGTCGGTCGAGCCAGAGCAGACCCCCGAGGCGGCCGCCGAGCTCATCAACGCCGTGCTGCGGAAGGAGCAGTTGCTGTGACCGAGCGCGCGACGCGGGTACCCGCGTCTTCCTCGAACGCCGGAGGGGGGACCTGGTGAGCACCACGACGCTCCCCCCGGCGGAGAAGACCCAGCCGGTCTCGGCCCCGGACGCGAAGACCAGCGACCGGGCCAAGAGCGAGCGGAAGCTCGGCTGGCTGCTGGCCGGCCCGGCCCTGGCGGTCATGCTGCTGGTGACCGCCTACCCGATCGCCCAGGCGGTCTACGACTCGCTGTTCGACTTCCGGCTGACCGACCCGGACAACCGGTCGTTCACCGGGCTGACGAACTACTCGGTGATCCTCACCGACTGGCTGTGGTGGCGGTCCCTGCTGGTCACCGGATTCATCACCCTGGTGACCGTGGCCGTGGAGCTGGTCCTGGGCTTCGCCCTCGCCATGGTGATGGCGAAGGCGCTCAGCACGATCCGGCCGGTGCTGCGGGCGGCGATCCTCATCCCGTACGCGGTCATCACCGTGGTGTCGGCCTTCGCCTGGCAGTTCGCCTTCGACATCCAGACCGGCTTCGTCAACAGCTGGTTCGGCTGGGTGCCGGGCATCAGCGGGGACACCGACTGGTTCGGTGGGACCTGGACCTCGCTGCTGGTCATCTGTCTCGCCGAGATCTGGAAGACCACGCCGTTCATCTCGCTGCTCCTGCTGGCCGGGCTCGCCCAGGTGCCGGAGGTGCTGCAGGAGGCGGCGAAGGTCGACGGTGCGAGCTGGTGGCAGCGGATGCGCAAGGTCACCCTGCCGAACATGAAGGCCGCGATCATGGTGGCCCTGCTGTTCCGCACCCTGGACGCGTTCCGGGTCTTCGACAGCATCTTCATCATGACCGGCGGGGCGAACGCGACCGAGTCGGTCTCCTTCCTCGCCTACCGGCAGACCATCTCGCGGCTGGAGATCGGGCTGGGGTCGGCGGTCTCGGTTCTGCTGTTCCTGGCGGTCGTGTTCATCGCCATGAGCTTCATCAAGGGCTTCAAGGTCGACCTGTCCCAGTCGAGGGGGGAAGGCTGATGTCCACCAAGGAGAAGACCTGGTGGGGCGTCGCCGGAGTGGCGATCGTCGTCTACGCGCTGTTCCCGATCGCCTGGATCGTGTCGCTGTCGTTCAAGGCGCCCAGCGCCCTGAACAACGGCAACTTCCTCCCCGGCGCCCCGACGTGGGAGAACTACTCCCTCATCATCACCGGTGGGGCCAGCGACCTGTTCCTGCCGGCGTTGCGCAACTCGTTCGGCATCTGCCTGATCGCCACGGCGATCTCGTGCCTGCTGGCCATGTTCGCCGCCTACGCGATCGCCCGGCTCGACTTCCCGGGGAAGAAGTTCATCCTCGGGACGGCGCTCGCGGTGGCGATCTTCCCGGTGATCTCGATCGTCACGCCGCTGTTCAACCTGTGGCGCAACATCGGGCTGTACGACACCTGGCCCGGGCTGATCATCCCGTACCTGTCCCTCACGCTGCCGATCTCGATCTGGACGATGTCGGCGTTCTTCCGGGAGATCCCCTGGGAGATGGAGCAGGCCGCGCAGGTCGACGGCGCGACCACCTGGCAGGCGTTCCGCAAGGTGATCGTCCCGCTGGCCGCACCGGGCGTCTTCACCACGGCGATCATCGCCTTCTTCATCGCCTGGAACGACTTCGTCTACGGCATCTCGCTGACCTCCACCGAGCAGGCGCGACCCGTGCCCGCGGCGCTGGGCCTGTTCTCCGGCGCCTCCCAGTTCGAGGACCCGACCGGTGCGATCGCGGCTGCCGCGGTCATCGTCACCATCCCGGTCATCGTCCTGGTCCTGCTCTTCCAGCGGCGCATCGTCGCCGGCCTCACCAACGGCGCCGTCAAGGGCTGACGCCCTCCCGCCGACCATGCTGATCGTGAAAGGGACGAACTGATGGCCTCGATCGAGATGAAGAACATCGTCAAGAAGTACGCCGACGGCTTCCCGGCGGTGAACGACATCAGCCTGGACATCGACGAGGGGGAGTTCATGATCCTCGTCGGCCCGTCCGGCTGCGGGAAGTCGACGCTGCTGCGGATGATCGTCGGGTTGGAGGACATCACCAGCGGCGACATGGTGATCGGCGGCACGCGGGTCAACGACAAGGCGCCGCGGGAACGCAACCTGTCGATGGTCTTCCAGAACTACGCGCTGTACCCGCACCTGACCGTGTACGAAAACATCGCCTTCCCGCTGCGGCTGGCCAAGGTGGACGACGCGGAGGTGCAGCGGCGGGTGAACGAGGCCGCCGACGTCCTGGAGCTGCACGAGCACCTGGAGCGCAAGCCGGCCAACCTCTCCGGTGGTCAGCGCCAGCGGGTGGCGATGGGGCGGGCGATCGTGCGGCAGGCCGAGGCGTTCCTCTTCGACGAGCCGCTGTCGAACCTGGACGCCAAGCTCCGCGGCCAGATGCGCACCGAGATCTCCCGGCTGCAGCGCCGGCTGGGGATCACCACCGTCTACGTCACCCACGACCAGACGGAGGCGATGACCCTCGGTGACCGGGTCTGCGTCCTGCGCAAGGGCGAGATCCAGCAGGTCGCCTCGCCGCGGGAGCTGTACGAGCAGCCGGTCAACCTCTTCGTCGCCGGCTTCATCGGCTCGCCGCCGATGAACTTCCTCCCCGCCCAGCTCGAAGGGTCCAAGCTGACCACGCCGTTCGGGGACATCGAGCTCGACGAGCGCCGGGCGGCCGCGGTCGCCGGCCGCGACCTGCTGCTGGTCGGCATCCGGCCGGAGTACTTCGAGGACGCGTCCCTGGTCGACGAGGCGAAGCGACCGCGCGGTTCGGTCTTCACCGCTCGCGTGGACGTCACCGAGTGGCTCGGTGACTCCCAGTTCGCCTACATCCCCTACGAGGCGCCCGACGAGATCCGCACCCAGCTGCGCGAACTGTCCAAGGAGCTGGACTCCGAGGAGCTGCGCACCCAGGCGATCGTGTCCATCGACGCGACCAGCCGGATCCGGGAGGGCCGGGACGCGGAGTTCTGGCTGGACAGCCGCAAGGTGCACGTCTTCGACCCGACGACGGGGGACAACCTGACCCGGGACGCCGATGCCGGTGCCGAGCTGACCCGGATGGCGGCCGAGGACCGGATCGAGCAGGTCCAGTCGGCGGAGGGCGAGGGGATCAGCGCCGCCTGACGGCGTCCCGGGGGTCGGCCACGGGTGGCTGCCACCCACGCTGCCCGGTGCAGAGGGCCTGCGCCGGGCAGCGGTTCGGCGCAGGCATGATCATGCCCGGGGTTTGTGCTGCGATGTCGCTGCGCACCTTTCCCCGCAGAGACCCTGGCCGGACACTGGAGGCAGAGCAGCATGGACATCACCACGACCGACGAGTGGGCAGCCCTTGCCGAGCACCACCGCGCGGTCGGCGCCCGGACGCTGCGCGAGCTGTTCGCCGAGGACCCCGAGCGCGCGGCCCGGCTGACCGGTACCGCCGGCGACCTGCACGTCGACCTCGCCAAGCACCGGGTCACCGACGAGACGCTGCAGCTGCTGGTCGCGCTGGCCGAGCGGGCCGGCGTGCCGGAGCGGATCGCGGCGATGTTCCGCGGCGGGCACATCAACACCACCGAGGACCGCGCCGTCCTGCACGTTGCACTGCGCGCACCGGAATCGGTGCCGCTCACCGTCGACGGCCAGGACGTCAGCGCCGACGTGCACGCGGTGCTGGCCAAGATGCGGGCCTTCGCCGACCGCGTGCGGTCGGGGGAGTGGACGGGGCACACCGGCGAGCGCATCCGGGCCGTGGTCAACATCGGCATCGGCGGCTCCGACCTCGGCCCGGCGATGGCGTACACCGCCCTGGCCGACTACAGCGACCGCGACCTCACCGCCCGGTTCGTCTCCAACATCGACCCCACCGACTTCTACGAGAAGACCGTGGACCTGGACCCGGCGACGACGCTGTTCGTGGTCTGCTCCAAGACGTTCACCACGCTGGAGACGCTGACCAACGCCACCGTCGCCCGAGACTGGCTGCTGGCCTCGGGTGCCGACGAGTCGGCGGTGGCCGAGCACTTCGTGGCGGTCTCCACCAACACCGACGCGGTGGCCGAGTTCGGCATCGACACCGCCAACATGTTCGAGTTCTGGGACTGGGTGGGCGGCCGCTACTCCTTCACCTCCGCGATCGGGCTCTCGCTCATGGTCGCGATCGGGCCGGACGCCTACGACGAGATGCTCGCCGGCTTCCACGCCGTCGACGAGCACTTCCGGACCGCGCCCCTCGCGGAGAACATGCCGTTGGTCCAGGGGCTGCTGAACGTCTGGTACACCGACTTCTTCGGTGCCCAGAGCCACGCCGTCCTGCCCTACAGCCAGTACCTGTCCCGGCTGCCGGCCTACCTGCAGCAGCTGACGATGGAGAGCAACGGCAAGTCCGTGCAGGCCGACGGGCAGCCGGTGACGACGGCGACCGGCGAGGTCTACTGGGGTGAGCCGGGCACCAACGGCCAGCACGCCTTCCACCAGCTGCTGCACCAGGGCACCTCGCTCGTCCCGGCCGACTTCATCGGGTTCGGGGAGCCCAACCACGACATCGGCGAGATGCACGACCTGCTGATGGCCAACATGTTCGCGCAGAGCGCCGCGCTCGCGTTCGGCAAGACCGCGGAGGAGGTCGCCGCCGACGGCACGCCGGCCGACGTCGTCCCGCACAAGGTGATGCCGGGCAACCGGCCCTCGACCACGATCCTGGCGCCGAAGCTGACCCCGGCCACGCTCGGGCAGCTGATCGCCTTCTACGAGCACACCGTCTTCACCCAGGGCGCGATCTGGCAGATCGACTCCTTCGACCAGTGGGGGGTCGAGCTCGGCAAGGTGATGGCCCGGCAGCTGGCCCCGGCGCTGACCAGCGAGACCGCGCCGGACATGGGCAGCCCCGAGATCGACGCGGACGCCTCCACCGCCGCTCTCGTCGCGCACTACCGGCGGCTCCGCGGCCGCCCGGCCTGACGCCCCCCGCCGTCCCCAGCGTGGATCAGGTGACCTGATCGAAGGCTGTCCCCCGCACCAGCGTTGGTGCGGGGGGACAGTCGTCGGTGCAGGAGGACGCGGGCGGAGACGGCGCGAACGGGTCACCGGGACGTGTGCGGTGGCTGGCCGGGGGCGCCGCCTGGGACGATGATCGGGACAGCGTCATCCGTGTCGCACCGCCCGCCGTCCGGCGGGGCTGGAGCACCGGACCAGGAGGAGCCATGCCGAACCCGTTCGTGAAGCTGTGGAAGTACCTGACGGCCTCGGCCAACAACCAGATCGACCAGCGCGCCGATCCCAAGATCCAGATCCAGCAGGCGATCGAGGCGGAGCAGCAGCGGCACCAGGCGCTGGCCAACCAGGCCGCCGCGGTGCTGGGCAACCAGCGTCAGCTGGAGATGCGGCTCAGCCGGCAGCTCGGTGACATCGAGAAGCTGCAGGCCTCGGCCCGGCAGGCGCTGACCCTCGCCGACCAGACCCGGGCCGCCGGGGACGCCGCGAAGGCTGCCGAGTACGAGCAGGCCGCGCAGGCCTTCGCCACCCAGCTGGTCAGCGGCGAGCAGGCGGTCGAGGACCTCAAGCGCAGCCACGACGAGGCCTTGCAGGCCGCCGAGCAGGCCAAGGGCGCGGTCGAGCAGAGCCGGATGCGGCTGCAGTCGACGCTGGCCGAGCGCACCAAGCTGATGTCGCAGCTGGAGCAGGCCAAGATGCAGGAGCAGGTCTCCGCCTCGCTCAAGTCGGTCAACGAGCTGTCCGCACCGGGCAACACCCCCAACCTCGGTGAGGTCCGCGACAAGATCGAGGCCCGCTACGCCAACGCGCTCGGCCAGGCCGAGCTCGCGCAGAACTCGGTCGAGGGCCGGATGCTCGAGGTCGAGAAGGCGACCATCGACGTCGCCGGCGCCTCCCGGCTGGCCGAGCTCCGCGCGTCGATGGGCGGTGGCACCCAAGCCATCAGCGGCACCCAGGCCGCCGGCGCGATCGAGCAGGGCACCCCGCAGGTGACCGAGCTCGGCGCCGAGACCCCGGTTGCCCAGCCGGCGGAGCGGCCCGAGCAGTAGGAGCACTGCCGCCTCGCACGTCAGAGGCGAGCCCCCCGGAGCCCCGTCGTCCTGTTGGACGGCGGGGCTCCTTCGGTCAGGTGGCGACCATCGACGCCGGGTGGCCGGGCTCTCCCGTGCGAGCCAGCGGGTCGATCGGGCTGCGTGCGGCCTGGCACGCCGGGCACCAGTAGGTGACCCGCTCCTGGGTGTCCGGCCCCTGGTCGCCCAGCAGGATCGTGGTGCGGCAGCGGCGGCACGGCCGGCCCCGGCGGCCGAACACCCAGTGGTCCTCCCCGCGCCGGGTGGAGCCGGTGGTGCTCTGCTCGGGGTGGTCGCGATTGGCCAGCATCAACGTGCGGGCGCGTTCGACCAGCCCGGGCAGGTCGGGGACGTCGGCGACCCGCGTCCACGGATGGGTGCGGGTCATGAACAGCGTCTCGACCTTGTAGAGGTTGCCGATGCCGGCGAGGTTGCGCTGGTCCAGGATCGCGACGCCGATCTGCTCGTCCGGGTGGGCGCGGAGCCGGCGCAGCGCCTCGTCGAGGTCCCAGTCGGGGCCGAGCACGTCGGGTCCCAGATGGCCGACCAGCTCGCCCTCACCGCTGGTCGGCACGATCCGCAGGTCGTGCAGCCGGTAGCCGACGCAGTCCCACGCGTCGGTGGCCAGGATCGCCCGGATGCTGTGCGCGGGCCCGCCCTTCCACGGGGTGCCCTTCCGGTAGATGTGCCAGCTGCCGTCCATCCGGTAGTGCGTGCGCAGCGTCCGTCCGTCGGCGAAGCGGGTGAGCATGTGCTTGCCGCGGGGGACGACCTCGGTGACGGTGGCGCCGGTGAGGTCGACGGTGGCCAGCTGGGGCACGCGCAACTCGCCCTTCGTGAGCGTGGCGCCGGCCAGTGCGGTGTTCATCCGCTGGGCGGCCAGCCAGACTGTGTCTCCCTCGGGCATCCCGCCATGATCCCCGCCCGCACGCGCTCCTGCCGGACCTGGCAGCCGTCGCGTCGGGCGCTGCTGGCGGCTCCGTCGTCACTGGTACCTGGCGCGGCGCGCCTCGGTGCCGGGCTCCCCGGTGCGCGCCCGCGGATCCACCGGTGCGGGCGTGGCCTGGCAGTGCGGGCACCACCAGGTGACGCGCTCCTGCAGGTCGGGGCCCTGGTCGCCGAGCAGGATCGGCGTCCGGCAGCGCCGGCAGGGGCGGCCCGTGCGACCGGCGACCCAGTGGTCCTGCCCGCGGCGGGTCCCGCCGGTGGTGCTCTGCTCGGGGTGGTGCCGGTTGGCCAGCATCAGCGTGCGGGCCCGTTCGACCAGCGCGCGCAGGTCGGGGACGTCGGCGACCCGCGCCCAGGGGTGCACACCGGTCAGGAAGAGCGACTCGACCTTGTAGAGGTTGCCGATCCCGGCGAGGTTGCGCTGGTCCAGGATCGCCACGCCGATCTGCTCGTCCGGCTGCGAGCGGAGCCGGCGCAGGGCCTCCTCGACGTCCCAGTCCGGGTCCAGCACGTCGGGCCCGAGGTGCCCGACCAGCTCGGCCTCCTGGCTGGTGGGCACGACCCGCATGTCGTGCAGCCGGTAGCCGACGCACTCCCACTCGTCGGTGGCGAGCACCGCGCGGATGCTGTGCCCGGGGCCGCCCCGCCACCGGGTGCCCCGCCGGTAGATGTGCCAGCTGCCGTCCATCCGGTAGTGCGTGCGCGGCGTCCGGCCGTCGGCCAGCCGGGTGAGCATGTGCTTGCCGCGGGGGACGACCTCGGTGACGGTGGCACCGGCAAGGTCGACCGCTGCCAGCTGCGGCACCCGGAGCTCGCCGCGGCGGAGCGTGGCGCCGGCCAGCGCCGTGTTCATCCGCTGCGCGGCCAGCCAGACGGTGTCTCCCTCGGGCACGCCGACCATGGTCCCCGCGCGGGCTGGCCGGCCGCTCGGTGGCGGTGAGCCCGTCCCGGCCGACGGTCCGGCTCCCTCGGTCGGGTGGCCTCGTGTGAGTGGGGCGACAGCCGGGAAGAGCCTGGACTCCTTCAGCGCTGAGGAACTCTGTGACCGTGTCGACCCGCCTGCGCAGCCTGCCGGACCGCCTGACCGGCACCATCGTGGCCCGGCAGCCGACGCCGGAGCCGGTCACCGTCACCGTCGCCCGGGTCGTGCGCCCGGACCAGCAGAACGCCTTCGAGCGCTGGGCGGCCGAGGTACAGGAGGTGGCCGCGGGCTTCCCCGGTCACCTGGGTTCCTCCCTGCTGCGCCCCGGACCGGGCAGCGACGAGTACCACCTGGTCTACCGCTTCCGGGACGACGAGTCCCTCGCCGCCTGGGAGCGCTCGCCGGAACGGCGCGAGGCGCTCGACCGGGTGCACCAGCTGGTGGAGGACGAGCGGGTGGCCCGGGCCGTCGGCCTGCAGACCTTCTTCGCGGTGCCGGCCCGGCCGGGGCCGGCGTGGCGCAGCTGGCTGCTCACCGTCGCCGTCGTGCTGCTGTTCACCTCGACGTTCCAGCTCCTCGTCGTGCCCTTCGTCGGCGACTGGCCCTGGCCGGCGCGGCTGCTGCTGTCCGCGGCCTACGTGGTGACGGCGCTGCGGCTGTCCATGCCGCGGCTCAGCCGCTGGCTCGGCCCCTGGCTGCAGGGCTCCCGCCGCCGCTGACCCCTGCGCGCACCCGCCGCCGCTGACCCCCTGCGCGCACCCGCGGGAGCGCTGAGCGGCGCTCTCCGCGCTCCCGCGGTGCGCTCAGCCGCGCGCCCCACGGCCAAGAGCACCGCACGACGGCGGGTTCGCGGGGTTCAGTTGCGCAGGCGCAGGCCGCGCGGGGTGGCCGCGAAGCCGGCTGCCTGCAGCGCCGTGGTGAGCGGGCCGGACTCGTGCACCGACGCGCCGTCGGCCTTCTGCACGATCATCCGGCCCAGCGCCCCGGAGGCGACCGCGCCGGACAGCGCGGTGGCGGCCTCCTTGAGCACGGTCTCCTCCTCGGTCCAGGACAGCAGCGTCTTCCCACCGCGCTCGACGTAGAGCACCAGCTCGCCGTTGACCAGCACCACCAGGGCACCCGCCTTCCGCCCGGCCCGGTGCCCGGTCCTCCGGCTGCCGGTGCCCTCACCGAGGTCGACGGCGGGGCCGTCGACCGGGCCGTCGGCGGAGGCGACCGCGCGCTCCGGCCAGGGGAGTGCGGCGCCGTAGACGTTGGCCGGGTCGGTGGCGGCGAGCACGACCGGGCCGGCGGGTGTGCGGTCGGGGCTGGCGAAGCTCCGCAGCCGGTCGACCGAGCCCGGGGTGCCGAACTGGGCCGCGCCGAGGGTCTCGACGAAGTAGCCCCGGCGGGCCCGGCCGTTCTCCTCGAACGCCCGCAGCACCGGGTAGACCGCAGAGAAACCGCCGGTCACCTGCTCGGCCTGCACCGCGCCGCGGGTCAGCACGCCGTGCCGCTCCAGCAGTGCCTCCGCCCGCGCGGTGGTGCGCTTGGTGGCGTTGCCCTCCAGCTCGGGCAACCGCGACCAGCGCCCGGCCATCGACGGCGGACCGGTGCGGCTGGGCATCGCCGGGCGGCCGAGCCGGGTGCGGCCGTACCGGCTGCGGTCCAGCCGGGCGCGGGGAGCGGCCGCCTGCTTCTTGTGCGTCCCGCCGCCGGACAACCGGGTGCGGAGCGGTGCGAGGGTGTCGTTGGTCAGGGCCCCGGCCCAGACCAGGTCCCAGACCTCCTCGGCCAGCGCGGTGTCGTCGGTGGCGCCCACCCGGTCGGACAGCGCTCGGAAGAACAGCGCCTGCCCGCCGGCGAGCTCGTCGAGCAGGAGTTGCCCGATGCCGCCCTCGGTCGTCGCACCCCCGGGCGGCTCGGGCAGCAGCAGCGGGGCCAGGTCGGCCGGCACCAGGGTCACCCAGCCGTCACCACCGGAGAGCCCGCCAGCGCCGGCCCACAGCACCTCACCGGCGCTGGTCAGCTCGTCGAGCATCGCGGGCGAGTAGTCCTGCACCCGGGAGGGCAGCACCAGCGACTCCAGCGCCGAGGCGGGCACCAGCGCGCCGGCCAGCTGCTCGACCACCGCCAGGACGCCGTCGACCCCGCGCATCCGGCCGCCCACCGACTGCCAGGACGGCGTGAACCGGGCCAGCGTGTCGATCGGGACGGGCTCGACCTCCTGCCGCAGCTTGGCCAGCGACCGGCGCCGGATCGAGCGCAGCACCTCGGCGTCGCACCACTCCTGGCCGATGCCGCCGGGCCGGAACTCACCGGTGACCAGCCGGCCGGTGCCGACCAGCCGCTGCACGGTGGCGGTGACGACGGCGACGCCGAGGCCCAGCCGGGTGGCGACCTCCGGCGGGGCGAAGGGGCCGTGGGTGCGGGCGTAGCGGCCGATCAGGTCACCGAGCGGGTCGGCCACCGGCTCGGTGAACACCTCGGGCACCCCGACCGGCAGCGCGGTGCCCAGGGCGTCACGGAGCCGGCCGGCGTCCTCGATGGCGACGTACCGCTCCTCCCCGGCGATCCGCACCACGAGCGCCCGCCGGGCGGCGACGAGCTCCGAGAGCCAGTCGGCCGGCACGCCGCGGGCCCCCGCCTCGGCCACGGTCAGGTCACCGACCCCGCGGAGGAGGTCGCTGGCGCCGTCGACGTCGCGCGGGTGCCGCTGCTCGGGCAGCCGCTGCAGCTCCGCCTCGACCTCGGCCATGGCGTCGCCGTCGAGCAGTTCGCGCAGCTCGGAGCGGCCCAGCAGCTCGGCGAGCAGCCCGGTGTCCAGGGCGAGCGCCTGGGCGCGGCGCTCGGCCAGCGGGGCGTCGCCCTCGTAGATGAACTGGCCGACGTAACCGAACAGCAGCGACTGGGCGAACGGCGAGGCCGTCTGGGTCTGCACGTCGACCAGCCGCACCCGGCGGGCGCGCACGTCGCTCATCAGCTCGACCAGCCCGGGCACGTCGTAGACGTCCTGCAGCACCTCCCGGACCGCCTCCAAGGTGATCGGGAACGAGGAGAACTCGCTGGCCACCGAGAGCAGCTGGGCCGCTCGCTGCCGCTGTTGCCACAGCGGGGTGCGCCGCCGCGGGTCGCGACGGGGGAGCAGCAGCGCCCGGGCGGCGCACTCGCGGAACCGGCTGGCGAACAGCGCGGAGTTGCCGACCTCGGCGGTGACCTCCCGCTCGACGTCGTCCGGGTCCAGCAGCGCGAGGTCGGCCTCCGGCGCCTCGCCGGTGGTGTCCGGGAGCCGCAGCACGATGCCGTCGTCGGAGTGCATCGACGCCACGTCGACGCCGTACCGCTCACGCAGCCGGGCGGCGAGCACCAGCGCCCAGGGGGCGTTGACCTGGGCGCCGAAGGGGGAGTGGACGACCAGCCGCCAGTCGCCGAGCTCGTCGCGGAACCGCTCGACCAGCAGCGTGCGGTCGTCGGGCAGGTGGCCGGTGGCCGCCTTCTGCTCGGCCAGGTAGGCGAACAGGTTGCTCGCGCCCCAGGCGTCCAGGCCGGCGGCGCGGGCCCGGTCCATGCCGGCCTCCGGCGTGGCCGAGCCGACCTCGCGCAGGAAGGCGCCCAGCGCCCGGCCCAGCTCCAGCGGGCGGCCCAGGGTGTCGCCGTGCCAGAACGGCATCTTGCCGGGCTGGCCGGGCGCCGGGCTGACCAGGACCCGGTCGTGGGTGATCTCCTCGATCCGCCACGAGGAGGACCCGAGCAGGAAGACGTCGCCCACGCGGGACTCGTAGACCATCTCCTCGTCCAGCTCACCGACCCGGCGACCACCGTTCGCCCCCGCACCGGAGACGAGGAAGACGCCGAACAGCCCGCGGTCGGGGATCGTGCCGCCGCTGGTGACCGCCAGCCGCTGGGCGCCGGCGCGGGCGGTGAGGGTGTCGGTGACCCGGTCCCAGGTCAGCCGGGGCCGCAGCTCGGCGAAGGCGTCGGAGGGGTAGCGGCCGGCCAGCATGTCCAGCACCGCGTGCAGGGCGGAGTCGGGCAGCGAGGCGAAGGCGGCCGAGCGGCGCAGCACGGCGGCGACCTCGTCGACGGTGCGCGGCCGCTCGGAGACCATCGCGACGATCTGCTGGGCCAGCACGTCGAGCGGGTTGCGCAGGTAGCGGGTCGACTCGATGGCGCCGGCCCGCATCCGCTCGGCGACGACGGCGCTCTGCACCAGGTCGCCGCGGAACTTCGGGAAGATGACGCCCTCGCTGACCGCGCCCACCTGGTGGCCGGCCCGGCCCACCCGCTGCAGCCCGGCCGCCACGTTCGGCGGCGACTCGACCTGGACCACCAGGTCGACCGCGCCCATGTCGATGCCGAGCTCCAGGGAGGAGGTGGCGACCACGGCCGGCAGCTGCCCGGACTTGAGCGCCTCCTCGACGACCGCGCGCTGTTCCCGGGAGACCGAGCCGTGGTGCGCGGAGGCGACCGGCTTCACGTCCGCCGGCAGCCCACCGCCGGAGCCGGCCTGGGCCATCAGCTCGGCCGGGTTGGCGCCGTGCGGCATCGGCTCACCGGTGGCGCGCTCGTAGGCCAGCTCGTTCAGCCGGCTGGTCAGCCGCTCGGCCAGGCGGCGGGAGTTGGCGAACACGATGGTGCTGCGGTGGGTCTCGATCAGGTCGAGCACCCGCTCCTCGACCGCCGGCCAGATCGACGTCCGCGGCTGGTTGCCGGCGGCGGAGCCCTCCAGCTCCCCGGTGGGCTGCCCCAGCTGGCTCATGTCCTCGACCGGGACGACGACCGACAGGTCCCACTGCTTGGTCGACGGCGGGGCGACCACCTGGACCGGGCGACCGCCGGCGAGGAAGGTCGACACCTCCTCGATCGGGCGCACCGTCGCCGACAACCCGATCCGCTGGGCCGGCCGGTCCAGCAGCTCGTCGAGCCGGTCGAGGGAGACCGCCAGGTGCGCGCCGCGCTTGCTGCCGCAGACGGCGTGCACCTCGTCGAGGATCACCGTCTCCACCCCGCGCAGCGACTCTCGGGCCTGGCTGGTGAGCAGCAGGAACAGCGACTCGGGAGTGGTGATCAGGATGTCCGGCGGGCGCTTGGCGAACAGCCGCCGCTCGTCGGCCGGGGTGTCACCGGAGCGGATGCCGACGCTGATCTCCGGTCGTTCCTGACCCAGCCGGGCGGCGGCCTGGCCGATCCCGGTCAGCGGTGCGCGCAGGTTGCGCTCGACGTCGACGGCCAGCGCCTTGAGCGGGGAGACGTAGAGGACCCGGCAGCGGGCCAGCGGGTCCTCCGGCGGGGGCGTGGCGGCCAGCCGGTCGAGCGACCAGAGGAATGCCGCCAGCGTCTTGCCCGACCCGGTGGGGGCGACGACGAGGGCGTGCTCGCCGCTGCTGATCGCCGTCCAGGCGCCCTCCTGGGCTGCGGTGGGCTGCTCGAACGCGCCGGTGAACCACGCCTGGGTGGGCGCAGAGAAACGCTCGAGAGCGGACACGCGACCAGTGTCCACGCGGGTACGACAGTCCGCCGGGGCCGGCGGTTCAGCTCGGACGGCGGGCCTCGATCAGGTAGCGCTGCGACCACGACACGAAGGCGCCCTCCCGCTCGATCCGGCGGTGCACCTCGGCGAGCTGCGGGCGGTACCGCTCCACCGAGAAGTCCGGCACCGTCCAGACCACCTTGCGCAGGAAGTGCACGACCGCGCCGACGTCGTGGAACTCCACCCGGCAGCGCCAGGCCCGGAGGTCGACCACCTGCAGGCCGGCCGTCCGGGCGGCCTCGGCGGCCAGGGCGCCGGTGGGCTCGTCGGCGCCGGGCAGGGGCCCCAGCAGCGCTTCGGCCAGCACCCGGTGGGTGCCCGACCCGATGCCCTGGCAGAGGTGGCTGCCGCCGGGCGAGAGGACGCGGGCGATCTCGTCCCAGCGCTGGACGGTGGGGTGCCGGCTGCTCACCAGGTCGAAGGTGGCGTCGGGGAAGGGGAGGGGGCCGTCGTCCGCCACCTCCGCCACCTCGCCGCCCCACTCCGCCAGGCGCCGCCGGGCGAGGGCGAGGTTCGGCGGCCAGGACTCGGTGGCGGCCACCCGCCCGGGCTGCCGCACGGCCCGGGCCAGTGCCTCGGCGTACACCTCGCCGCCGCCGGTCTGCAGGTCCAGCGACCCGAGGGCGCTCCCGAGCCGGTCGGCCAGCAGCCCGCGCCAGCCCCAGGGAGGCCGCTCCTCGGTCGCCCGGCCGACGAACCAGGAGAAGTCCCATCCCTCGGTCGGCACGGCTGCGCCCTCGGCGACGAGCTCCTCGAACGTGCGCACGGCGGCAGCCTGTCGACCCGTCGCCGGGTCGACAAGCGGATTCGTCGACATGTGGCCCCGGGCGGATCACACTGGTGTCATTTCCAGCCGTCGTCCCCCAGGGGAGGCAGCCATGCTGCGAGCAGCGGTGCAGTCCTCCAGCATCGCGACCGTCGGCTACGACGAGGAGCAGCAGGTCCTCGAGATCGTGTTCAACGACGGACGCGTCTACCACTTCCTCGAGGTGCCGCCGGAGCGCGTGCTGTCGCTGCTCCGCGCGGAGAGCAAGGGCCGCTTCCTCAACGCCGAGATCAAGCCGGACTTCGACTACCGGGCTGTCGGCCGTCGCTGGGGCTGAGCCACACTGCGTGGCATGCGTCACAGCCTGTACGAGGCCGACCACGAGGACTTCCGGAGCAGCGTCCGGGCCTTCTGCGAGAAGGAGGTCGCGCCCTTCCACGACGACTGGGAACGCGCCGGCATCGTGCCGCGGGAGCTGTGGACGGCGGCCGGCGCGCAGGGTCTGCTGGGCATCGGGGTGGACGAGCGGTACGGCGGCGGTGGGGTGCGCGACTTCCGCTGGTCCTGCGTGCTGAGCGAGGAGCTCGTCCGGATCGGCGCCAGCGGGGTGGGCTTCGGGCTGCACAACGACGTCGTCGGCCCCTACCTGCAGGACCTGGCCACCGAGGAGCAGAAGCAGCGCTGGCTGCCCGGCTTCTGCACCGGTGAGCTGATCACCGCGATCGCGATGACCGAGCCGGCCGCCGGCAGCGACCTGCAGGGCATCGGCACCACCGCCCGCCGGGACGGCGAGCACTGGCTGCTCAACGGCTCGAAGACGTTCATCACCAACGGCATCAACGCCGACCTGGTCATCGTCGTGGCGCGCACCGACCCCGAGGCGCCCGGCTCCCGCGGCCTCAGCCTGCTCGTCGTCGAGCGCGACATGGCCGGCTTCTCCCGCGGCCGCAACCTGGACAAGGTCGGGCTGAAGGCGCAGGACACCGCCGAGCTCTTCTTCGACGACGTCCGGGTGCCCGCCGCCAACCTGCTCGGCACCGAGGGGCGCGGCTTCGCCCACCTGATGCAGAACCTGCCGCAGGAGCGGCTGCACATCGCGGTCTCCGCGGTGGCCGCCGCCGAGACCGTGCTCTCGCTGACCGTCGAGTACGTCACCACCCGGACGGCGTTCGGCCGGCCGGTCGGTTCCTTCCAGAACTCCCGGTTCGTCCTCGCCGAGCTGCAGACGGAGGTGACGATCGCGCGGACCTTCGTCGACGAGTGCGTGCGCCAGCTCGACAGCGGCGACCTCACCGCGACCGATGCCGCGATGGCCAAGTGGTGGACGACGGAGCTGCAGAACAAGGTCGCCGACCGGTGCCTGCAGCTGCACGGCGGCTACGGCTACATGAGCGAGTACCGGGTCTCCAAGGCCTGGCGGGACGCCCGGGTGCAGTCCATCTACGGCGGGACCAACGAGATCATGAAGGAGATCGTGGGGCGTTCGATGGGTCTCTGACGACGTTGCCACCCACCGGAACCCTGGTTGTGTGGCCGCTCAGCCGGTCCTTAGGTTCAGCCCGTCTCGGGGGACATCGGGGTCACCCCGGGCGCGACACAGGAGTCGCTCATGAGACCGCACCGCACTCGACGCCTGCGTGCCGGCGTCGCCCTCGTCGCCGCGGCGGCGGTCGTCACCGGCGGGGCCACCCCGGCGCTCGCCTCGCCGGGCACCGACCGGCACGCAGACGGCAACGGCAACGGCCACCGCAACGGCAACGGCCACGGCCACGGCCACGACCGTGGCGACCATGACCGGATCGCGCAGCAGGTGGCCGCTCTGGTGGCCCAGCTGACCGTCCCGGAGAAGTTCGGGCTGCTCGGGGGGACCACCGGCAGCAACGGTGCCGCCGGCGCCCTGGGCGGGGTCCCGCGACTGGGCATCCCGACCCTCGACATGGCCGACGGCCCCTCGGGGGTCCGGGCCGCCGAGCCGGCGACCGCGCTGCCGGCCCCGGTGGCCCTCGGGGCGACGTTCTCCCCGGAGCTGGCCGCCGCGTACGGCGGGGTGCTCGGCCAGGAGGCCGATGCGCTGGGCATGGAGGTGCTGCTCGGCCCGATGATGAACCTGGTCCGCACCCCCTACGCCGGCCGGAACTTCGAGACGCTGAGCGAGGACCCGCTCCTCACCGCCTCCCTCGCGGCCCCGCAGGTCTCCGGGATCCAGGACCACGGGGTCATCGCCACGGCCAAGCACTTCGCGGCGAACAACCAGGAACTCGGCCGCGCCGGCCTGGACGTCCTGGTCGACGAGAAGACCCTGCACGAGACGGAGCTGGCCGGCTTCGAGGCGGTCGTCGACGCCGGGATCGGCGCGGTCATGTGCGCCTACAACCAGGTCGAGTCCGTCCAGGTGTGCCAGAACTCCGAGCTCCTCACCGAGGTGCTGCGCGAGCAGTGGGGCTTCGACGGCTTCGTCATGACCGACTGGTTCGCCATCCACGGTCCCGAGGCCCTGGTGGCCGGGCTGGACGTCGAGATGCCCCGGCCGATGGCGTTCCCCGAGCTGGCCCAGGACGTCGACGGCGACGGGCAGGTGACCGAGCGCGACCTGTCCGAGCCGGTCGCGGCCGCGCTGGACCGGGCGGTCAGCGGCGTGCTGACCGCGATGGCCGAGGTCGGACTGCTCGACGGCGTGGGGGAGGACCCCGAGCGTGCGGTCGAGGAGAACGCCGCGGTGGCCCGGCAGGTGGCGACGGAGGGCGCCGTCCTGCTGCGCAACGAGCAGAGTGCGCTCCCGCTGTCCGACGAGGCGCTGGGCAGTCTCGCGGTGGTCGGACCCACGGCGGCCACCCCGTTGATCGGCGGCGGTGGCAGCGCCCGGGTCAACCCCGACGCCGGCGCGGTCGACAGCACCGTCGAGGTGCTCGAGGCCGGCGGCGCCGACGTCACCTGGGCGACCGGCGAGGACCTCGAGGGCGAGTTGGTGCCCGGCGCCGTGCTGGGCAGCGGCAGCCCCCTGGAGCTCACCGGCGAGGCCGCCCCCACCGGGGAGTTCAGCGAGGACGTCACCGTCACCGCCCCCGAGGCCGGCACGTACACGTTCCACCTGCAGACCACCGGGCCCGGCGCCGAGGTGACCCTGGGCGAGGAGCAGGTGGCCTCCACCCAGAACCGGTTCGGTGCGCTGGGCGGCAGCCTCATCCCCACCGCCGACGGCTTCATCAACGACAGCTGGACCGTCGAGCTGGCGGCCGGCGAGCAGGTCGCCTTCACGGTGAGCGGCACCGGCACGGTCGAGGCGCCGGTGCAGCTCCGCCTGCACTGGACGACCCCGCAGCTGCGTCAGCAGCGGATCGACGAGGCCGTCTCCGCAGCCGAGGCGGCGCACACCGCGGTGGTCTTCGGCTACAACGAGGGCACCGAGGGGGAGGACCGGGCGTCGCTGGCGCTGCCCGGGTTCCAGGACGAGGTCATCGCCGCCGTGGCGGCGGCGAACCCGCGCACGGTGGTCGTGCTGAACACCGGCGACCCGGTGCTCATGCCGTGGCTGGACGACGTCTCGGCCGTGCTGCAGATGTGGTACCCGGGCCAGGAGGGCGCCGAGGCCACCGTCGACCTGCTCACCGGTGTGGTCGGCCCGGCCGGCAAGCTCCCGCAGACGTACCCGGCCGACCCGGCCCGGACGCCGGTCAGTGACCCGGCGAACTACCCGGGCGTCGACCTCGACGGTGACGGGGTGCCCGACCAGCAGACCTACACCGAGGGCACGGACGTCGGGTACCGCTGGTACGCGGCCACCGACACCGACCCGTTGTTCGCCTTCGGGCACGGGCTGTCGTACACGTCGTTCGACTACTCCCGGCTGCGCACCCGTACCGGCAAGGACGGCGTGGAGGTGTCCTTCGTGCTCACCAACACCGGGTCGCGGACCGGCACCGAGGTGCCGCAGGTCTACCTGGGCGCCGGCACCGCGGCCGGCACGCCGACGCTCCAGCTGGCCGGCTTCGACCGGGTGACGCTGGAGCCGGACGAGCGGCAGCGGGTGACGATCGAGGTCGACGAGCGCCAGCTCTCGGTGTGGGACGCCGAGGACGACCGGTGGGAGCGCGCCTGCGGCGTCCGTCCGGTGCTCGTCGGCGCAGCCTCGGACGACGTGCGGCTGACGGACTCGGTGCGCGTCCGCTGAGCCGATCGGCCCGCCGGTGACTCCACACCGGCGGGCCGTCGACCGGCCGGTCAGCGGCGACGGTCGGGCACACTCACCCGGTGACCCGACCGTCGCTGTCCCTCCCCGACCAGGCCGTCGACCAGCGCCGCACGCTGGGGGTGCTCTCGGCGGGGGTGGCCCTCGGCGGTCTCGGCGTGACGATCGGGATCACGGTCGGCGGGCTGCTCGCCCGGGACGTCGCCGGGAGCGACGCCGCCGCCGGGCTGGGGCAGACGGCGAGCGTCCTGGGCGCTGCCCTGATCGCCGTCCCGCTGGCCCAGGTCAGCGACCGGTACGGCCGGCGCGTCGGCCTGTCCGTCGGCTACGGGTTCGCGGGCGCGGGTTCCCTGGTCGTCGTCGCGGCCGCGGCGGTGTCGTCCCTGCTGCTCCTGCTCGTCGGCCTCTTCCTGTTCGGCGCCGCCACCACCAGCGGCCTGCAGGCCCGGTACGCCGCGGCCGACCTGGCCGCTCCCGAACACCGTGGCCGCTCGTTGTCCCTGGTGGTCTGGGCGACCACGATCGGCTCGGTGCTCGGGCCCAACCTGGCCGGCCCGGCCGACGACCTGGGGCGCGCCCTCGGGCTGCCTGCGCTGGGCGGGGCGTTCGTGCTGTCCATCGCGGTGTTCGCGGTGGTCGTCCTCGGGGTGCTCCTGCTGCTCCGCCCGGACCCCCTGCTGCTGGCCCGGCAGCTCACCGCGGCCAACCGCCCGGCCGGGCCGGCGCCGCTGCGATCGGGCTCGGCGGCGGCGCTGCGCGCGGTGTGGGCCACCCCCGGTGGACGGCTGGGGCTGACCGCCGTCGTCGTCTCGCACGCGGTGATGGTCGGGCTGATGGTGATGACCCCGGTGCACATGGGCGCCGGCCACTCGGGGGCCGACGGGACGACGTTGCGGGTGATCGGCCTGGTCATCAGCGTGCACGTGGCCGGGATGTACCTGTTCTCCCCGGTGGTCGGCTGGCTCGCCGACCGGGCCGGGCGGGCGGCGACGGTCGCGCTGGGTGGGGTCCTGCTCCTGCTGGCCGCCGTGGTCGCGGGCACGGCGCCCCCGGGGGCCGCCCTCCAGCTCGGCGTCGGGCTGTTCCTGCTCGGGCTGGGCTGGTCCTGCGGGCTGGTGGCCGGGTCGACCCTGGTCACCGAGGCCGTGTCCGCCGAGGTCCGCCCGTCGGCGCAGGGCGCGACCGACCTGCTCATGGGGCTGGGGGCAGCCGTGGCCGGCGCGGTGGGCGGACCGTTGCTGGCGCTCGGCGGTTTCGGCCTGGTGGCGGCGGTGTCCGCAGCGCTCATCGGCCCGCTGCTCGTGGTCTGGGTGCGGGCCCGCCCCCGGCTCAGCGCCGGTTGAGGTAGTCGCGGGCCAGCAGGACCAGGAGCGCGATCAAGGCGCCGACGAGGGCGATCTGCAGGATCAGGTCCCAGGTGGGGGAGCCGGTGCTGGGGACCATGCGACGAGGGTAGAGCCCGCTGCCCGGGGCCGGTGGTGCCCGGCGCGCGGGCTCCCGGCGGGTGGGTACCGTCGTGGCGTGCGGCTGCAGGAGTTCCGGTCCCGGATGGAGCGCCAGTTCGGTGCGATCCGTGCGCAGAGCGTCGCCAGCGACCACGTCTTCGGTCCCCTGGGCGGGCGCACCGCCGCTGAGGCGATCGAGGCGGGCGTGCCGGTGCGCACGGTCTGGCTGGAGATCTGCAAGGAGTACGACGTCCCGCCGAAGGAACGCTGAGCCGTCCCGCCGGAGGGATGCTGAGCCTCCGGCGGGATCCGGACTCAGCCCGCGAGGACCGAACGGACGTGCTCGGCGAGCGGGGTGGTCGGCCGGCCGATGAGCGCCGACAGCGCGGTGCTCCCGGTCTCCAGGGCGCCCTGGGCGATCGACTGGTCGAGGCCGACGACGAACTCGGCGGTCTCCTGCGGCAGGCCCTGCCCGAGCAGGAACTGCACGTGCTCCTCGGCCGACAGGTCGCGGTAGGTGACCTCCCGGCCCGTCTCGGCGGCGACGGCAGCGGCCAGGTCGGCGAGCGTGAACGGCTGGTCCCCGCCCAGCTCCACGATGCCCGGCTCCGGCTCCGCCGCGGTCAGGACGGCGACCGCGCCGGCCGCGAAGTCGGCGCGCGTCGCCGCCGCGATCCGGCCCGCCCCCGAGCTGCCGACGACCTCGCCGGTCGCAGCAGCCGTCGTGATCGGCTGGTCGTAGTTCTCCAGGTACCAGTTGTTGCGCAGCACGACGGCCGGGAGCCCGGCCTCGGCGATCAGCCGCTCGGTGGCGGCGTGCTCGGGGGCCAGCGGGAGCGGGGTGTCGTCGACCTTGGGCGCGCTGGTGTAGACGACCAGTCCCACGCCTGCGGCCCGGGCCGCGTCCAGCACGTTGCCGTGCTGGGTCACCCGCTGGCCGACCTCGCTGCCGGAGACCAGCAGCAGCCGGTCGGTGCCCTCCAGGGCGGTCTGCAGGCTCGCCGGGTCGCCGTACTCGGCCTGGCGGACCTGCACGCCACGGGCGGCCAGGTCGCTGGCCTTCCCCGGGGTGCGGACGACGGCGACGACCTCGCCGGCGGGCACGCCGGCGTCGAGCAGTCCGGTGACGACGAGCCGGCCGAGGTGGCCGCTGGCTCCGGTGACGGTGATCAAGGGGGACTCCTCCGAGTGCTTCCTGCACGGTGGGCACTTACGAACAGTTAGTACCCGCTCGTCGGACGGTACCCTGGCGGCGTGCGCGAGGCGGCTGGGGGTGCGGGAGAGCAGACGGTCGAGGAGCTGGTGGCCGACGTCTTCCGGCGCGCCTGCACCTCCCGCGAGGCGCTGGAGCACGTGACCGGCAAGTGGTCGCTGCTGGCGCTCTCGGCCCTGGCCGAGTCCTCGCACCGGTTCGGCGAGCTGCGCCGGCGGATCGAGGGCGTGAGCGAGCGGATGCTGGCGCAGAGCCTGCAGACCCTCGAGCGGGACGGCTGGGTGCACCGCGAGGTGCGGTCGGCGATCCCCCCGCACGTGGAGTACCGGCTGACCGAGGACGGCGCCGCCCTCGTGCCCCACCTGCTGGCGCTCATCTCCTTCGTCGAGGGCCGGATGCCGGCCGTGCACGCGGCCCGGGCCCTCGCCGACGAGGTCCGTCCGCCGCGCTGACCGCGCTGTCCCGGTGGACGCCGAGGGTGCTGGACGGCACGACGCACCGATCCCGGCGTGTCACTGGATTCGAACAAGTGTTCGGCCTACGGTGGCGTCCACAGGTCCGGTGTCCGTCCACAGATGCACCCGGTCCGCGGAAAGTGTCAGACCCCCGCCCTAGCGTCGGCGACGACCCGCTACAGCGACATCCGAAGGTGGCCACCATGGCAACGCTCGACCGCGACAAGGCCCTCGACATGGCCCTCGCCCAGATCGACAAGCAGTTCGGCAAGGGCTCCGTCATGCGCCTGGGCGACTCGCCCGAGGTCGCCATGAAGGTCATCCCGACCGGCTCCGTCGCCCTCGACATCGCCCTCGGCGTCGGCGGCCTGCCCCGTGGCCGCGTCGTCGAGGTGTACGGCCCCGAGGCCTCCGGCAAGACGACGGTCGCCCTGCACGCGGTGGCCAACGCCCAGGCGGCCGGCGGCATCGTCGCCTTCATCGACGCCGAGCACGCCCTCGACCCGGACTACGCCCGGGCGATCGGGGTCGACACGGACGCACTGCTGATCAGCCAGCCCGACACCGGTGAGCAGGCGCTGGAGATCGCCGACATGCTGATCCGTTCCGGTGCGCTCGACCTCATCGTCGTCGACTCGGTGGCGGCCCTGGTGCCCCGCGCCGAGATCGAGGGCGAGATGGGTGACAGCCACGTCGGTCTGCAGGCCCGGCTGATGAGCCAGGCGCTGCGCAAGATCACCGGTGCGCTCAGCAACTCCGGCACGACCTGCATCTTCATCAACCAGCTGCGCGAGAAGGTCGGCGTGGTCTACGGCTCCCCGGAGGTCACCACCGGTGGTCGTGCGCTGAAGTTCTACGCCTCGGTGCGGCTCGACATCCGCCGGATCGAGACCCTGAAGCAGGGCACCGACGCGGTCGGCAGCCGGGTGCGGGTCAAGGTCGTCAAGAACAAGGTGGCCGCTCCGTTCAAGCAGGCCGAGCTCGACCTCATCTGGGGTCAGGGCTTCAGCCGCGAGGGTGGGCTCATCGACATGGGTGTGGAGCAGGGCTTCGTCCGCAAGTCCGGCGCTTGGTACACCTACGAGGGCGACCAACTCGGCCAGGGCAAGGAGAACGCCCGCAGCTTCCTGCGGGACAACCCCGACCTCGCCGACGAGATCGAGCGGAAGATCAAGGAAAAGCTCGGCATCGGGGTCGTGGCGGCGGCCGAGGCCCCGGCGGCCGCACCGGCTGACTTCTGACCCCGCCGGTGTCGGACGCACCGTTCGACGGCGGGTCGGGCAGCGAGGGCTCCGGGGACGACGTCGTGCCGGCCGGTGACAGTGGTCGCCGGTCCGGGCGGCGTCGCCCCGGGGCCAGCAGTGCCCGCCGCGGTCCCGACTCGTCCGATCCGACCGGGTCGGGCGGGCGTCGGGAGCGCAGCGGTCGCAGCTCGGGGCCCCAGTGGAGTCGCCGCGTTGCCGACCCGGACGAGTCCGGTGACCCGGCCGAGATGGAGGACCCCGAGGCGGTCGCCCGGGGGATCTGCCTGCGGGCGCTGACCGGCACGCCCAAGACCCGTAAGCAACTGGCCGATCTGCTGGCCAAGAAGGACGTGCCGGACGAGGCCGCGGCCGCGGTGCTCGACCGGTTCACCGAGGTCGGGCTCATCGATGACGCCGCCTTCGCAGCCGCCTGGGTCTCCACCCGGCAGTCCGGTCGTGGGCTGGCCCGGCGGGCGCTCAGCGCAGAGCTGCGGGCCAAGGGGGTCGACGGGGAGGTGGCTGCGGCTGCCGTCGCGGAGGTCGACCCGCAGGACGAGTGGGACTCCGCCCGGCGGCTGGTCGAGCGGAAGCTCCCCTCGATGCGCCGGCTCGACCGGGTCACCGCGGAGCGGCGCCTGATCGGCATGCTGGCCCGCAAGGGCTACGGCGGCGGGCTGGCCGGCTACGTGGTGCGCGAGGCCCTCGACGGCCGCGACGACGACGAGTTCGCCGACGGCTCGGCCAGTACAGCGGCTGCTGGGCCTGCTGGGCCGGGAGACCAGTCCCCGCTCATCGAGGCGTCCAGTGATCCGGACCCGGAGCTCGTCGCACCGGTGCCGTGGTCACGCGAGCGCTCGGCGGCCCGTGCTGCTGCCCGCGCTCGCGCCGCCGGTGGCGAGGCGGACATGGGCGGTGAGGTGGGGGAGGGGCTCGCCCGGCCGATCGGCCGGTTGCGGCCGTCACCGGGCTCTGTGTCGGTCGACGACCTGCCCTGAGCACTGGGCGAGGTGCTCACCCGCCCGCTCTCGGAGAACGCCGATCAGCCGATGCGAGAAGTCTCGCATCGGCTGATCTGCGTTATCCGACCCTTGGTCCCGCCGGGGCAGGGTGGACCGGTCGGCGACCCGCGGGCAGGCGGGACGACGATCAGCGGCCCGGGCGGCCGCTCAGCGGTTCAACCAGGCGGAGATGTCGATGGCCACGCCGTCGGCGGCCTCCTCGTCCGGCATCAGCCAACGCCGGCTGCGCTCCTGCCCGGCCCGCAGCCACAGCTCGATCGCGGTGTCGAACTGGGACATGGTGACCTCCTTGCCCGCCACCGAGCTGGACGGCCCCAGGAAGGTCACGTCGGACTCCTGGCCACCGGCGTACAGCAGCACCACCCGGCAGCGCGAGCGACGGTGCCGGGCCGGGGGCACGGCCTCTCGGACGATCGCCGAGTCCGCTCCGGAGGCGGCGGCGAACCGGCGGGCGCTGGCACGCAGCTTGCTCACGAAGATCTGGGTGGTGGTGGCCAGGTCGTCGTCCTCGTCGAGTTCCAGGTGCATGTGGCGCGGAGCGGCGGCAGTCGAGGTCACACCTCCACTCTCGGCAGGGAGCAACGGCACCGTCACCGGCTGAAAGTGCCAAGTTGCGCCCCGGACTCCGGCAGTCGCCCCGGCAGCCGGGGGTGCTGGGGCGGATGTGACGACCTGGAGCGGGCGGGTTCCCACTCGCCCCACAGGGCCGAGGTCCCAGGCGCACGCGGGCCGGCTGCTGCGGGTGTCCTCAGCACTCGGCCCCGGCGTCCAGGGTGGACGCCGGGGCCGAGTGCGGACCAGCGGGCTGCGCGGTCCCTCGTCGAGCCGCCTAGCTCAGGCCGCGCCGCCTCCGTCGCCCATCTGGTCGGCAGGCGCAGCGGTCACCGCCTTGCGGCCGGCGCGGTTGGTACGGCGCTCGGTGTACCGGGCCAGCATGGAGAGCAGCACGTTGATCAGGATGTAGATCAGCCCGGCCGCCACGTAGAGCTGGAAGGTGTACCGGTCGCCGAAGAGGGAGTTGAAGTACTCCACGAGCCCGCGCGCCTGCCGGAGCAGCTCCAGGTAGCTGATGATGAAGCCCAGCGACGTGTCCTTCAGCAGCACCACGAGCTGGGCGACCAGCACGGGGAGCATCCGCCGGGTCGCCTGCGGCAACAGGATCAGTGTCATGACCTGCGACTTGCGCAGCCCGAGGCCGAACCCGGCCTCGCGCTGGCCTCTGTCGATGGACAGGATGCCGGCGCGGAAGATCTCGGCCAGCACGGCCATGTTGTAGAGGACGAGGCCGCCGGTCAGTGCGGTGAACGTGCTCAGCCGCACGCCGTACTTCGGGAGGACGAAGTACAGCGCGAAGATCACGACCAGCAGCGGGATCGCACGGAAGAACTCGATGACCGCGGACACCGGGACGCGGATGAAGCGGTGGTCGGACAACCGCCCCACCGCCAGCAGCAGCCCCAGCAGCGTGGCGAGGACCATGGCGACCGCCGCGACCTGCAGGGTGCGCACCAGGGCGCGGCCCAGCGCTTGCGGGACCCCGCTGGCGGGGTCGAACAGGATCGCCCAGCGCTCGGGCTCCAGCTGGCCGTTCCCACCCAGCCGGAGCAGCACGAAGCCGATGATCGCGAGGACGAGCACTGCACCGATCGCGCTGCCGACCCGTGCGCGGGCGCGGGCACGGGGCCCCTGGACGTCGAAGAGCACTGGTGTGGTCATCGGAGGATCGCCACCCGTCGTTCGATGCGGTGCACGGCCAGCGCCGACGGCAGCGTGATCAGCATGTAGCCCACCACGACCCCGACGAGGATGGCAGTCAGGTCACCGGCGCTGGCGTTGACCAGCCGTGGGAGCAGGGAGCTCAGTTCGCTCACCGAGAAGCCGGCCGCGATCGAGGTGTTCTTCACCATCGCGATCAGCACGTTGCCCAACGGCGGGACGACGGTGCGGAACGCCTGGGGGAGGACCACCTCGCGCAGTGACTGACCGAAGGTCAGGCCCAGGGCGCGGGCCGCCTCGGCCTGGCCGGGGGAGACGGAGTTGATCCCCGAGCGCAGCGCCTCGCAGACGAAGGCAGCGGTGTAGAGGCCGACCGAGAGCACCGCACCCGTGAAGAAGTCGATCACGAAGTCGATCTGCGGCAGCCCGAAGATCATGAAGAAGAAGACCACCGTGAGCGGGGTGTTCCGGAAGGTCTCCACGTAGAACGTGGCCAGTCCGCGCAGCGGGGCGATCGGGCTGACCCGCATCGCGGCCAGCACCGTGCCGAGGACCAGGGCCACCAGGCAGGCGAGCAAGGACAGGCTCAGCGTCGTGAGGAAGGCGTCCCAGAACAGGTCGAAGTTGTCGATCAGGAACTGCACCACGCCTCCTCTCAGGGCGAGCGGCGGCGAGGCGCCGGCGAGCGGGGTGGACCCGCCGCCGGCGCCTCGCCGGGGTCAACAGGGTCAGTAACGGTCGACCGAGGGCGGCTCGGGAGCGTCCGTGCCGGTGATGGCGCCGGCGGTGCGGTCCCAGGCCTCGGCCCACGAGCCGTCCTCGAAGGACGCCTCGAGGGTGTCGTTGATGAAGCTGCGGAACTCGTCGTCGCCCTTGGTGATGCCGATGCCGTAGGGCTCCTCGGTGAACGGGTTGCCCACCAGCTCGAACTCGTCGGGCGCGCCGGCGACCAGGCCGGTGAGGATGACGTTGTCAGTGGTGACCGCGTCGACCTGACCGTTGCGCAGCGCGTCGGCGCACTTGGAGTACACGTCGAACAGCGTCAGCGTCGCCTCGGGGTAGTTGGTGCGGATCTCCTCCGCGGGCGTCGAGCCCTCGACCGAGCAGACGTTCTGTCCGGCGAGGTCGTCCGGGCCCTCGATCCCGAGCGGGTTGCCGGCGGCGACCATGATGTCCTGGCCGGCCTCGTAGTACGGGCCGGCGAAGTCGATGAGCTCCTTGCGCGAGTCGTTGATCGTGTAGGTGGCCACGACCATGTCGACGTCCTCGTTCTGGATGAACGACTCGCGGTTGGCCGAGACCGTCTCCACCCACTCGATGTCGTCGGTGGCGATGCCCAGCTCGGCGGCGATCAGCTCGGCGATCTCGACGTCGAAGCCCTCGGGGACGCCGTCGGGCCCGGCCAGGCCGAACCCGGGCTGGTCGAACTTCGTGCCGACGGTGATCGTCCCGGACTCCGCGAGCTCGGCCATCGTCGTGCCCTCGTCGAAGGAGACGTCGTCGGCGACCTCGGCGCCGCCACCGGCGGCGTCCTCGGTGGTCTCGCCGGCGTCGCTGGAACAGCCGGCCAGGACGACGCCGGTGGCCGCGATGGCGGCGGCGTAGCGGGTGATGCGCATGGAGGGTCCTCTCGTGGATGTGCGGGTGGTCAGTGGTTCAAGATCTTGGAGAGGAAGTCCTTGGCCCGGTCGGAGCTCGGGTTGGTGAAGAACTCCTCCGGGGTGGCGGACTCGACGATGCGGCCGCCGTCCATGAACACGACGCGGTTGGCCGCCCGGCGGGCGAAGCCCATCTCGTGGGTGACCACGATCATGGTCATCCCGTCCTGGGCGAGCCCGACCATCACCTCGAGGACCTCGTTGATCATCTCCGGGTCCAGGGCCGAGGTCGGCTCGTCGAAGAGCATGACCTTCGGGTCCATCGCCAGCGCCCGGGCGATCGCCACGCGCTGCTGCTGGCCGCCGGAGAGCTGAGCGGGCACCTTGTCGGCCTGGGCCCCGACGCCGACCCGGTCGAGCAGCTCACGGGCACGCTTCTCGGCGTCGGCCTTGGACTGCTTGCGGACCTTGATCGGCCCCAGCGTCACGTTCTCCAGCACCGTCTTGTGGGCGAAGAGGTTGAAGCTCTGGAACACCATGCCGACGTCGGCGCGCAGCCGGGCCAGCTCCTTGCCCTCCTCGGGCAGGCGCTCGCCGTCGATGGTGATCTCACCGTTCTCGATCGACTCGAGGCGGTTGATCGTGCGGCACAGCGTCGACTTGCCCGAACCCGACGGTCCGATGACGACGACCACCTCGCCGCGGTCGACCGTCAGGTCGATGTCCTGCAGGACGTGCAGTTCGCCGAACCACTTGTCGACGCCGGACATGCGGACGAGAGGGTCTCCGGTCGGGCGTTCGGTCACAGCGGGTGACCCTAGGTGGCTCGCACCCCAGGAACGTCGCGAAGGCATCACGAAGCTGTAACGAAGCTCCGGAGGAGCCCGCAGTTCACCCGGTCGGGGTCCGGCCGGTCACCAACCGGAGTCGTCGCCGTGCACCGGGTACGGCGCCCGTCCCCGTACGATCCCGGTGGTGAACGGCAAGACCTACCTCGTGCGCACCTACGGCTGTCAGATGAACGTGCACGACTCCGAGCGCCTCTCCGGCCTGCTCGAGTCGGCCGGGTACACGGCAGCCCCCGACGGCACCGACGCAGACGTCGTCGTCCTCAACACCTGCGCCGTCCGGGAGAACGCCGACAACCGGCTCTACGGCAACCTCGGGCACCTGCGCCCGGTCAAGGACGCCCGCCCCGGCATGCAGATCGCCGTCGGCGGCTGCCTGGCGCAGAAGGACCGCGGCGAGATCGTCAAGCGCGCGCCCTGGGTCGACGTCGTCTTCGGCACCCACAACGTCGGCTCGCTGCCGGTGCTGCTGGAGCGAGCGCGGCACA
>NZ_JAAKGN010000160.1:0-10568 GCF_011039295.1 Modestobacter sp. KNN46-3
CACCGGCGCGGGCACCGGCGGCACCATCTCCGGCGTCGGCCGCTACCTCAAGGAGGCGAGCGAGGGCCGGGTGCAGGTGATCGGCGCCGACCCGGAGGGCTCGGTCTACTCCGGCGGCACCGGCCGGGCCGGGGGGACGTCGATCGCGTACTCGTAGCCGAACAGCCGGTAGAAGTACGGGATCCCGATCATCACCTGCAGCAGGTCGCCCCGGGCGGCGGAGCGGTCGTGCGCCCAGGCCATCAGCGCCCGCACCAGGCCCCGGCCCTCGTAGGCGGGGGCGGTGGCCACCAGCTCGACCTGACCAGCGGGCAGGACGACGTCCTCCAGCCGCACGGAGTCGGCCAGCAGGGTCGCGGTGGAGACCACCCGGTCGCCGTCCACCACCACCGCGGTGGCGTCCCAGCCGGTGTCCGGGTCCTCCACGACCAGCCGCTGGTCCAGTGCGTCGGCCGGCTCGCCACGGTCGGCCAGCAGTGCGCCCACCTGCTCCAAGTCGCCGGGGCGGCAGCTCCGCAGGCGGAGGCCGCCGGGGAGGAGCTGCTCCACTGCTGCCGTCGTGGTCATGTCCGGACCCTGGCGCGGAGGTCGGGGCGGGACAACCGAGTTCCGGGGCCGGACTCGGCGCCCGGCTGTGCGACCGACCCGTTTACGGCGTATACGCTCGGTCGGCCGGTCGGGCATGCCACCCGCCGGAGGCGGACGTCGAACCAACGGCCCACCCGCCGGACTGGAGAGGGAACCCCCGAGACGATGACCGAGAGCCTTGGCGCGCTGCACCAGGAGCTGGCCGGAGTCGTGCTCGCGGGCCGGGAGCTGCCCGAGGTGCTGACCGAGATCGTCCAGATCTCCCACCGTGCGATCCCTGGTGCCGAGGCCACCTCGATCACGCTGATCCGTGACGACCGCGCCTTCACCGCTGCCTTCGACGGGCAGATCGCGATGGACGCCGACGAACTGCAGTACGAGCGCGGGTACGGCCCGTGCCTCGACGCAGGGCGGTCCGGGGAGGTCTTCCTCATCGAGGACATGCTGTGCGAGGACCGCTGGCCCGACTACGCGCGGCAGGTCGCGGAGCTGGGGGTGCGCAGCTCGCTGTCGATCCCGCTGCCCTTCCAGGGCGCGAACATCGGCGCGCTGAACAACTACGCCCGACACCCCGCTGCCTTCGGTGACGCCGACGTCGCCGCCGGGGAGGAGGTGGCGGCCTTCGTCGCGATCGCCGTCGGCAACGCGGAGGCGGCTGCCCGGGCGACCGACGACGTGGCCAACATGCGCCAGGCGATGGCCTCTCGCGCGGTCATCGAGCAGGCCAAGGGCATCTTGATGGAGCGCTACAAGGTCACCTCCGAGCAGGCGTTCACGCTGCTCACGCACGCCTCGCAGCGCACCAACGTCAAGCTGCGCGACATCGCCGAGGAGCTCACCGCCACCGGGCTGCTGCGCGGCAGCTGACGGCGGCTGGCGGCACGCGCGCGGACGAGGTCAGATTCAGGGCGTGACCCAGCGCAGAGCTGCAGCGGGGCGGAGCGCCCGATGACCGTCGTGCTCGGCGCGGACCTGGGCACGAGCGGGCTCAAGCTCGCCGCGCTGGACCTCGACGGGGTGGTGGTCGCGGAGAGCGAGGTCGGCTACCCGGTCGAGCGTCCGCGGCCGGGCTGGGCGCAGACGGAGGTCGCCGTCTGGCGCCGCGCGCTGGACGACGCCCTCACCGCGGTGGCCGCGACGCTGGGCGATCGGCCGGTCGCGGCCCTCGGGTTCTCCGGCCAGATGCACGGGGCCGTGCTCGTGGACCGGTCCGGCGCCGCGCTCGCCCCGGCGCTGCTCTGGCCCGACCAGCGGGCGACCGCGGAGCTGTGCCGCTGGCGGGAGCTCCCGGAGCCAGACCGCGCCGCGCTGGCCAACCCGCTGGCCGCCGGGATGACCGGGCCGCTGCTGGCCTGGCTCGGCGTGCACCATCCGGAGCTGGTGGCCCGGGCGGCGACGGTGCTGCTGCCCAAGGACGCCGTCCGAGCCGCCCTCGTGCCCGGCGCCGACCCCGCCGTCACCGATCGCAGCGACGCGTCGGCGACCCTGCTGTGGGACGTGCCCGGTGACCGCTGGTCGACCGCGGCCACCGCCGCCGCCGGCGTCGACCCGGCCCTGCTCCCCGCCGTCCTGCCGGGATCGACCGTCGTCGGTACGGCGCGGGTGCTCGGCCGGGGAGTTCCGGTGGTGGTCGGCGGCGCCGACACGCCGCTCGCCCTGCTGGCCGCCGGCACGCGCACCGGCGTCCAGGTCAACCTCGGGTCCGGGGCCCAGGTGATCCGGCCGGGTGTGGCGTGCCGGCCGGGCGCGGAGCCCGCCGTCCACTGCTACGCCGACGCCGGGGACGGCTGGTACGCCATGGCCGCGCTGCAGAACGCCGGGACGGCCTGGGCCTGGGTCCGCGAGGTGCTGGGCCTGGACTGGCCGGCCTTCGCCGCGACCCTCGCCACCACCCGGCCGGGGGCCGGAGGCGTGGTCTTCTCCCCGTTCCTGACGGGGGAGCGGGGCGGGGTGGCCGGGCCGACCGACCGTGGTGGCTGGACCGGGCTGTCGGCCGACACCACCCGGGCGGACCTCGCCCGCGCGGCGCTGGAGGGCGTGGCGTGCGCCGTGGCGGCGGCGTTGGACCTGCTCGGGCCGGACGCCGACGGGCCGGTCGTGCTCACCGGCGGGGGAGCGCGGGACGCCGGGGTGCAGCAGCTGCTCGCCGACGTGCTCGCCCGACCGGTCCAGCACGTGCAGGTCCGGAGCGCATCGGCGGCCGGCGCCGCGGTGCTCGCCGCCCGCGGGGTGGGCCTGGACCTGGTGCCCGCACGGGCGGCCGGGCCGGTCGTCGAGCCGGGGCGGGCGGCGGAGTCCGGCGCCGTCCGCGCACGCTGGGCAGCTGCCCGGGGCTGATGCCCGGCCCGTCGCGCGGAACGTCGGCGCTGCTGGCACCGTTGACGCCGACGAGCGGCCCGACCGGGAACCGCAGGAGAGCAAGGGGGTGGGCGCACCATGGCGTCGCTGATGAACAAGGTCATGCAGTTCGCGAACAGCCCGAAGGGCAAGCAGGTCATCCGGCAGGCGACGGACAAGGCCCAGCAGCTGGCCAAGGACCCGAAGACCCGGGCGAAGTTCGACAAGGTCGCCAACAGCCCGAAGGGCAGGCAGGTGATCCGTCAGGCGACGGACAAGGCCCAGCAGCTGGCCAGCGACCCGAAGACCCTGGCGAAGATCCAGGACGTCCGGCGCCGGGTGCAGGGTGGCGGCGGCGGCTCCGGCGCGGGGTCCGGTACCTCGTCCTGACCCGTTCGACCCGTGCCGGCGGCGCTCACTCCCCTCGGGGGGCGAGCGCCGTCAGCACGTCGGGGTGCAGGACGCCGTTGCTGGCCACGGCGCTCCCCCCGGCCGGCCCGGCGTTGCCGGCCAGGTCGCTGAACGCGCCGCCGGCCTCGCGCACGATCACGTCGAGGGCGGCCAGGTCCCACAGCGAGACCTCCGGCTCGCAGGCGACGTCGACGGCACCCTCGGCGACCATCATGTAGCTCCAGAAGTCGCCGTAGGCCCGGGTGCGCCAGACCGAGCGGGTCAGGTCCAGGAAGGGCTCCAGCCGGTCCTGCTCCTCCCAGCCGGAGAGGCTGGAGTAGGACAGGCTCGCGTCGGCGAGCGCGCCCACCTGGGACACCGTGCAGCGCGTGGCGTTCTCCAGTCGGCGTCCGGTCCAGGCGCCGGTGCCCGCCGCCGCCCACCAGCGGCGGTTGAGCGCGGGTGCCGAGACCAGACCGACCACCGGAAGGTCGCCGTCGAGCAGGGCCACGAGCGTCGCCCACACCGGGACGCCGCGGACGAAGTTCTTGGTGCCGTCGATCGGGTCGATGACCCAGCGCCGGTCGCCGCGGCCGGTGCTGCCGAACTCCTCGCCGAGCACGGCGTCCCGGGTGCGCGCACGGGCCAGCGTGCTGCGCAGCTGCTCCTCGACCGCGCGGTCGGCGTCGGTGACCGGAGTGAGGTCGGGCTTCGTGTCCACCCGCAGGTCCTGCGCCCGGAACCGGTCCAGGCTGATCGCGTCCGCCTGATCGGCCAGTACGTGCGCCAGGCGCATGTCCTCGTTGTATCCCCGCTGACCAGCCGTCATGGCCCGAACCTAGCGGGCGGGCCCGTCCGGGCCCGCCCGCAGCGTGGGGACGTGCTGGCGCGGCCCCCTCTCAGGGGCCCGCGCCGACCCTCGTGACGTGCTGGAGCGGCCCCTTCTCAGGGGCCCGCCCCGAGCGTGGTGACGTGCTGGAGCGGCCCCCTCTCAGGGGCCCGCGCCGAGCCTGCGAGGCGTGGGGGGAGAGGGGGTCCTTCCTCAGTCGAAGACGGCCTTGCTGACCGCCGCCGGGGTGTCGTACTCCTGGTCGTCGATCCCCTTGAGGGCGTCGACGACTTCCGCGCTACCCCCCTGGGACTCCGCGTGCTTGACCACGTCGTCCTTCTTGGCCGGGTAGTCGATGCCGGACAGGGCCTTCTGGATGTCGATCGGGCTCACCATGGACCTCCGGGTACCCGCAGCCGCGCCGGCGATGCACGGATACCGTCGGGGAGTGGAGGCCGGGACCATCGTCGGGTTGTTGGCCGATCCAGCGCGGCTGAAGGTCGTGGCCGCCCTCGCGCTCGGCGCGGGCACCCTCACCGAGGTCGCCGAGGCGTCGGGGTTGCCCCTGAAGGACGTCGCGCTGGCCGCACGGCGGCTGTCCCGGGCCGGCCTGGTGCACCGCGACGGTCACCTGCTCGCGCTGCACGCCGAGCGGTTCGGGGAGGCGGCCCGGGCAGCGGCCGCCACCGCCCCGCCCGTGCCGCGACTGTCCGACGACCCGGGTGCCGACGCCGTGCTGCGCGCGTTCGTCCGGGACGGCAGGCTGGTCTCCGTCCCCGCGCAGCACAGCAAGCGCCGGGTCGTGCTCGAGCACCTCGTGCACGTGTTCGAGCCGGGCGTCCGCTACCCGGAGCGGGAGGTCAACGCACTGCTGGCCGCCTGGCACCCGGATGTGGCCGCGCTCCGCCGATACCTGGTGGACGAGGCGCTGATGACCCGGGAGTCGGGCGTCTACTGGCGCAGCGGCGGTTACGTGGAGGTGTGACGGTGCAACGGCAGGTGTTCGCGTTCTCGGGTGTCATCGAGCCGCAGCCGGGGGAGCGGGGCAACCGGCCGCTCCTGGAGCACGTGCTGGCCCTGGGCGCTGCCCGCCGGACGAGCGGTGGGCCGGTGCGGCTGTGCTACGTCCCGACGGCGGTGGGCGACGACCCGGCGGCGGTCTCGGCGTACCAGCGGGTGTTCGGTGGCCGGGACGACGTCGTCCTGAGCGTGCTGCGGTTGTTCCCGCAGCCGAGCGTCCCCGACGTGCGTGGCCACCTGCTCACCCAGGACGTCGTGCTGGTCGAGGGCGGCAGTGTGGTGAACCTGATCGCCGTCTGGCGGGCGCACGGCCTGCCGACGGTGCTGCGCGAGTGCTGGGAGGCCGGGGTGGTGCTCGCCGGCCCCAGCGCGGGCAGCCTGTGCTGGCACGTGGGCGGGCCCACCGACTCGTGGTCCGACCGGCTCGACCCGTTCACCGAGGGCCTGGCCCTGTTGCCGTTCAGCAACGGTGTGCACGACGACCTGACCGCCCAGCCGCGCCGGGACACCTACCGCCGGCTGGTGGCCGCCGGGGCCCTGCCCGCCGGCTACGCGACCGAGGACGGCGTGGGCCTGCACTACCGGGGCACCGAGCTGGCGGAGGCGGTCACGGTGCGGCCCGGCGCCCGCGCGTACCGCGTCGACCCGGACGACCACGGCGGCTGGACCGAGCGCGCGATCACCCCCCGCGCGATCTGAGCGGACCCGCACGGCCCCACCGCGAGCGCGGCCCCCTCTCAGGGGCCCGCCCCGAGCTCGCGAGGGATGGGGAGTGGCCCCGTCCCGAGGAGGGCGGGGTCCGTCCTCAGTGGCCGGGGGTGAGCTGGCCGACGGCGGTGATCAGCCGGCGGAAGCTGCCCAGCCGCTCCCGGGCGGCCGGTGGACCCTGGGCTGCCCAGGCGTCCAGGGCGCACTCCGGGTCCGCGGCGGTGTGCCCGCAGGCGGGCGGACAGTCGACCGCGGCCTCGGCGAGGTCGTCGAAGGCGGCGAGCACGTCCTGCGGGGTGACGTGCGCCAGCCCGAAGGAGCGGATGCCCGGGGTGTCGATCAGGGTGCCGCCCCCGGGCAGGTCCAGCAGCACCGCCGAGGAGGACGTGTGCCTGCCCTTGCCGATCTTGCTCACGTCGCCGATGGCCCGGAAGGCGCCCGGGATCAGCCGGTTGAACAGCGTCGACTTGCCGACCCCGGACTGGCCGACCAGCACGCTCATCTGGTCCCGCAGCCGGGTCACCAGCTCATCGAGCGGCGCCTCGCGGGACATCGGGACCGCGTCGACCTCCAGTCCGGCGTACCGGTCCAGCAGTGGCTGCGGGCTGGCCAGGTCGGACTTGGTCAGCACCAGCAGTGGCGACAGCCCCCCGGCGTAGGCGGCGACCAGGCAGCGGTCCAGGAAGCCGAGCGCCGGCTCGGGGTCGGCGATCGAGGTGACGACGACGAGCTGGTCGGCGTTGGCCACCACGATTCGCTCGGTGGGGTCGGTGTCGTCGGCGGTGCGGCGCAGCGAGGTGACCCGGTCGGCGATGGTCACGATCCGGGCCAGGCTGTCGGTGCGCCCCGTCGTGTCGCCCACCAGGCGCACCCGGTCACCGACGACGACGCCGTGCTTGCCCAGCTCGCGGGCGCGCATCGCGGTCACGTCGACCGGGGAGCCCTCAGGACCCTCGACCCGCACCGTCATCCGGCCGCGGTCCACCGCGATGACCAGCCCGGGCACGGCCTCCTCGTGCGTGGGGCGGGTGCGGGTGCGGGGACGGGAGCCGTGCCGCGAGGCCCGGACGCGGACGTCGTCCTCGTCGGAACGGCTGTCCATCCTCCGGCTCACGCGGGCACCCCGGCGCCCTCGCCGAGCAGGCCGGCCCAGCGTTCCCGGTAGTCCGGCAGCGTCTTGGTCACCGCGGCCGGGTCGGTGACCTCGATGCCGTCGACCGCCAGGCCCAGCACGGCCGCCGCGTGCACCATCCGGTGGTCGGCGTAGGAGTCCAGTCGCGCCGCCCGGCGCGGCCCCGGGGTGATGACCAGCCCGTCGGGCAGCTGCTCGACCCGGGCGCCGACGGCGCTGAGCACCTCGTCCAGCGCCTGCAGCCGGTCGGTCTCGTGGCCACGCAGGTGGGCGATCCCGGTGAGCCGGGAGGGCCCGTCGGCCAGGGCGCACAGCGCGGCGAGCACCGGGGTCAGCTCACCGACCTCGCCCAGGTCGGCCTCGAGGGGGGCGATCCGGGCGCCCCCGGTCACCTGCAGCCCCTCGGGCGTGCGGGCCACGGCGGCGCCCATCGCGGTGAGCAGCCGGTCGAGCTGCGCGCCGGGCTGGGTGGTGTCGGTCGGCCAGTCGCGCACGGTCACCCGGCCGCCGGTGACCAGGGCCGCGGCCAGGAACGGCGCGGCGTTGGACAGGTCGGGCTCGACGACGCGGTCGAGGGCGGCGATCGGGCCCGGGGCGACGTGCCACCCACCGTCGGTCCGGCGCACCTGCACCCCGTGCTCGGCGAGCGTCCGCACGGTCATCTCCACGTGCGGCAGGGAGGGGAGGCTCCCGGCGAGGGTCAGCTCGATGCCGGTGTCGAACCGGGCCGCCGCCAGCAGCAGACCGGACACCACCTGGCTGGACTCACTGGCGTCGACGGTGACCGCACCACCGCGCACCGCACCGGTGCCGTGCACGGTGAACGGGGCCCGGCCGCGGCCGTCGTCGTCGACCCGGACGCCGAGGTCGCGCAGCCCGGCGATCAGCCCGGCGTTGGGCCGGTCCCGCAGCCGGGCGTCGCCGTCGAGCCGCACCGGCCCGGTGGCCAGCGCGGCCACCGGCGGCAGGAACCGGAGCACCGTGCCGGCCAGCCCGGCGTCCACCTCGGCCGGCCCGTGCAGCGAGCCCGGGGTGACCAGCCAGTCAGCGCCGTCGGAGGCGATGCCGACCCCGAGCGCCCGCAGCCCGGCGGCCATCAGGTCGGTGTCCCGGGCGCGGAGCGGGCGCACGAGCCGGCTGGGCCCGTCGGCGATCGCGGCCAGCACGAGGGCGCGGGCGGTGATCGACTTGGACCCGGGGAGGGTCACCACGGCGTCCACCGGGGTGCGGCGGGCAGGCGTCGTCCAGACCTCGGTCATGCGCTCATCCTGCCCTGCCGTCGTCCTCGGCCGGCGCCGTGACGGCGACCCCGGCCCCGGGCCGGGGCCCGGGGCCGGGGCGCCGGTACGTCAGCCTCCGACGTGCTGCGCCGGTGCCGCCTGCTTCTTCGGCGGCATGGTGCGGACCAGCCGCCGGTTGGCGAACTCGAACATGCCCAGCTCGGAGAGCTCACGGCCGTAGCCCGACCGCTTCACCCCGCCGAAGGGCAGCTCCGCGGACGAGCCCGAGGGCTGGTTGATCCAGACCATCCCGGACTCCAGCCGGTCGGCGACCGCCCGGGCGCGCTCGGTGTCGCCGCTGTAGACGGCTGCCGACAGGCCGAAGTCGCTGTCGTTGGCCAGCGCGACGGCCTCGTCGGCGTCCTTCACCCGGTAGACGACGGCCGCGGGGCCGAAGAGCTCCTCGTGGTAGGCCCGCATCTCCGGGGTGACGTCGGCCAGCAGCGTGGCCTCGACGAAGGCGCCGTCGTGCTCGGGGCGGCTGCCGCCGGCGAGCACGGTGGCCCCCTTGTCCACGGCGTCCTGGATCTGCGCGGCGAGGTCCTGCGCGGCCCGCTCGGTGGACAGCGGGCCCAGCGTCGTGGCCGGGTCGGCCGGGTCGCCGGGAGTGAAGCTGCCGAAGGCCTGCTGCAGGCCGGCGACGACGTCGTCGTAGACCTCGTCGAGCACGATGATCCGCTTCGCTGCGATGCAGGCCTGGCCGGTGTTGGCCATCCGGGCCATGGTCGCGGCCTTCACCGTGCGCCCCAGGTCAGGGGCGTCGAGCACGATGAACGGGTCGCTGCCGCCGAGCTCCAGCACCGACTTCTTGAGGTGCTTGCCGGCGAGCTGGGCCACGCTCGCCCCGGCCCGCTCGCTGCCGGTCAGCGTCACGCCCTGCACCCGCCGGTCGGCGATGACCTGCTCGACGTCGGCGATCCGCAGGAACAGGTTGGTGTAGACGCCCTCCGGGGCCCCGGCGTCCCGGAACAGCTGCTCCAGGGCCAGCGCGCACTGCGGGTTGTTCTCCGCGTGCTTGAGCAGGACGGTGTTGCCCAGGGTCAGGTTCGGGCCGGCCACCCGCACCACCTGGTACAGCGGGTAGTTCCACGGCTCGATCGCCAGCAGGACGCCGATCGGCTCGTTGACCACCTCGGCCTCGCCGCCGCCCATCACGTCGATCGGCTTCGGCTCGAGGAAGCGCGGGCCGTTGGTGGCGTAGTACTCGAGGATGCTGGCGGCCAGCTGCACCTCACCGGCGGCCTCCTGGATCCGCTTGCCCATCTCCCGGGTGATCAGGGCGGCGAACTCGTCCTGCCGCTCGCGCATCAGCTCGGCGGCCCGGCCCACGACGGCGGCGCGCTCCTCCACCGACCGGCGGCGCCAGTCGCCGAAGGCGGCGTGGGCCTGCTCGACCACGCCGTCGATGGCGTCGGTCTCCAGGAAGGGGAACTCCTTCTCCGTCTTCCCGGTGTAGGGGTTCACCGTCGCGTACGGGCGTGCGCCTGCGTCGCTGGCGGTCTTCGGCTGCTCTGTCGAGGGAGCCTGGGTGGTCGTCACGTGATGTGCCCTCCGTCGTGCTTCGTCGCGGTGCGTCGGGTCTGTGTCCCCGTCCTACCCCGCTCACCCCGGGTGACGCACGGCGGGTCGTCGGTGGGCGCACCTAGGCTCGGTGAGGTCGTCGTCCGGGAGGAGCCCCGCATGTGTGGTCGCTACGCCGCCAGTCGCCGTCCCGAGGACCTGGTGCTGGAGTTCGAGGCCGTCCCGGTCGAGGGCCAGGCGCCGTTGCCGGCCGACCACAACGTCGCCCCCACCAAGGACGTGTACGTGGTGCGGCACAAGAAGGAGCGCGACGCCGAGGGCGCGCTCACCGGCGGCGGGCACCGCGAGCTCCGGGCCGTGCGCTGGGGCCTGGTGCCCTCCTGGGCCAAGGACGTCTCGGTCGGCAACCGGATGCTCAACGCCCGGGTCGAGTCGCTCGCCGAGAAGCCCGCGTTCCGCACCGCCGCGGCGAGCCGGCGCTGCCTGGTCCCGGCCGACGGCTGGTACGAGTGGGCGCCCCGCCACGACCGCCCCGGGAAGCAGCCGTTCTACGTCACCCCGGAGGACGGCTCCGGGCTCGCCTTCGCCGGGCTCTGGGAGGTGTGGGGCCGGGGTGAGGACCGGCTGTACAGCTGCACCGTGGTCACCGCCCCCGCGGTCGGCGCGCTCACCGAGGTGCACCCCCGGATGCCGCTGGTGCTGCCGCCGGAACGCTGGGCGGAGTGGCTGGACCCGGCCCGCGAGGACGTCACCGAGCTGGCCG
>NZ_JAAKGN010000161.1:0-10549 GCF_011039295.1 Modestobacter sp. KNN46-3
CACCGCCGGCAGCTGTCGCCCGGCGAGCACCTCGTCGATCGCCGCGACGACGGCCTCGCCGTCGGGGTAGCGCTGGGCAGGGTCCTTGACGATGGCGCGCTCGACCAGCCGTCGCACGCCCTCGGGCAGCTCCGCGGGGAGCGGGGCGGGCTGGTCGCGCAGGTGGCGCAGCGCGATGGTCACCGAGTTGTCACCGTCGAAGGCGCGCGCGCCGGTCAGGCACTCGTAGCCGACCATGCCCAGGGCGTAGACGTCGCTGGCCGCCGTGGCGTGGGCACCCGCGGCCTGCTCCGGGGAGAGGTAGGACGCGGTGCCGACCACCTGGCCGGTCTGGGTGAGCGGGACGCTCCCGGCCGACCAGGCGATGCCGAAGTCGGTGATCTTGACGGTGCCGTCCCACCGGACCAGCACGTTCCCCGGCTTGACGTCCCGGTGCACCACCCCGGCAGCGTGGGCGGCGGCCAACGCGGAGGCGGTCTGCCGGAGCACGTCGAGCGTCCGATCCGGCGACAGGCGCTCCTCGCGGGCCAGCACGGTCGACAGCGACTGGCCCTCGACCAGCTCCATGACCAGGTAGGCCAGGTGCTCGCCGGAGCCGTCGACCGCCGACTCCTCGCCGTAGTCGTAGACGGCGGCGATGTTCGGGTGGCTCAGCGCGGCCGCGTGGTGCGCCTCGGCGCGGAAGCGGGCCAGGAACAGCTCGTCACCGGTGTACTCGCTGCGCAGCACCTTGACCGCGACGGTCCGGTCGAGCAGCTGGTCGTGCGCGCGCCACACCTGGCCCATGCCGCCGGAGGCCAGCAGGGTCGCCAACTCGTAGCGGTTCCCGAGGCTCCTCCTCGTGGGCTCCACCACCGTGCGCCGTCCCCTCGTCCTGCGTCGTCATCACGTGCGAACCCCAGCCGGCCGGCGCTGGCGGGCTGGACGCACCGAAGGGGTGGATGCCCCGCCGGAGCGTTCCTACACATGCCGGCGACCGGCTCGTCGGCCGAGGTGAGCAACGTCAGGTCGAGACGGACCGTTCCCGCGCGAGACGCTCCCCTGCGGCAGCCAGCCAGTGGGCCGGGTCGGCCATGGCGCCCTCGACCGAACCGGCCAGCTCGGTGAGCGAGAGCGCACGGGCCACCGGCAGCTCGTCTGCCGCCACGACGCGGCCGGCGACCACCGCCACCGGCACCGCCGCACCGCGTGCCCGCTCGACCAGGTCGCCCACCACCTTGCCCCGCAGCGACTGGGCATCGAACTGCCCCTCGCCGGTCACCACGAGAGCCGCCCCCCGCAGGGCCTCGTCCAGACCCGCGGCGGCGGCCACCGCCTGCGCGCCGCTGACGAACTCCGCCCCCCAGCAGGCCGCGAAGCCGTAGGCGGTGCCGCCGGCCGCCCCGGCCCCCGGCGCCTCCCGGTCGCCCCCGAGCAGGTCGGCCAGCCGGGCCAGCGCCGCGTCGAGCTCGGACACCTGCGTGGGGTCCGCGCCCTTCTGGGGCCCGAACTGGCCGGCGGCGCCCAGCGGCCCGAGCAGCGGTGCGGTGACGTCGACCAGGCACTGCACGCCCCCGGCCGGCGGCGGGACCAGCCCGGCCAGGTCGACCCGGGCCAGCCGGGACAGGGCGCCGCCGCCGGGGGGCAACGGCGCCCCGTCGGCGTCCAGGAAGCGGGCACCCAGCGCAGCCAGCGCACCGGTGCCGCCGTCGGTGGTGGCGGAGCCGCCCAGGGTGAGCATCACCCGGTGCACGGCCGGATCGGCGAGCACGGCAGCCAGCAGCTGCCCCAGCCCCCGGGTGGTGGCGCCCAGCGGGTCGGGCTGCTCGAGCAGCGGCAACCCGGCCGCCCGGGCCATCTCCACCACCGCCGTCCCGTCCGGGAGCAGCAGCCAGGCGGCGTCCACCGGGCGCCCGTCCGGCCCGGTCACCGGCGCACTGCGCCAGCAGGCGGCCGGCAGGTCGTGCCCGAGCGCCTCGAGCGTGCCCTCACCGCCGTCGGCGAGGGGGACGGCGATCAGTTCGTCGTCCGGCCGTACCCGGCGCCAGCCGGCGGCCAACGCCTCCGCGGCCGCCGCCGCACCGAGCGTGCCCTTGAACGAGTCGGGGGCGATCACCACCCGGGTCACCCTCGGTCACCGTCGCCGTCGTCGCCGCACCACATGACCGGCAGCCTCGCCGGTGCCGGGGGCGGGCGGCAAGCCGGGTGGGGCGGCCCGGCGAGGAACGTGCCGCCAGCCGGTACCGATCGGCCCGGGAGCTGCCGAGGAGGACCGCGACGGCCGCTCGCGCAAGTCCACGACCAGGAGTGCAGGTCCGATGATCGGTGCCATGTCCACGTCCGCCACCCCCGCCCGGGCACTGCGACCCGTCACCGTGAGCGCCGCACCGGCGCGCTGGCGGCGGAACGCCCTCGCCGCCCTCACCGCCGAGGACCGCGCGCTGCTCGCCGAGGCGACCGGCGTGCAGCTGACCGCGGACGGCGAGCGGGCCGACGGTCGCGAGCTGGTGCCGGCCGTCGCCTCGGCCGTCGCCCGGGATCGGCTGACCGGGCTGCTGCCCAACGGCCGACCGGTCAGCCGCGGCTACCTGGAGCAGATGTGGGCCGCCCTGCCCCTGGGGCCGGGCTCGGCCGGGGCGATCAGCGACATCACCGCGCTGCTGGACGTGCTGGCCCGCCGGGACGCGCACCAGGCCCTGGCCCGCCCGGCCTGACCCGGCCTGACCCGGCCTGACCCGGCCTGACCCGGCCTGACCCGGCCTGACCCGGCCTGACCCGGCCTGACCCGGCCTGACCCGGCCTGACCCGACTCGGCCTGACCCGAGCCGACCCGACCTCGCGCAGGCGTCGTCGGCGTCGGCGTCGGCGCCGTGCCGGACAGGTCGACCAACGTCTCCGGTCAGTGCAGCTAGTGCTCTGGTGCACCAGTGCAACCAGAGCACTAGCGCACCGGTCACCACACGGTCAGCCGCGCCTGATGCCGGTCGGGGGACTCGGGAGGACGTAGCAGGTCCGCGGGCGCGCCGCCGGGTCGACGGGGTCGACTCGGCCAGCTGCCCCGCGGTCCCCCGGCTCCCGGCGCGGGAACTGCCGTACCAGCAGAATGGGCCGCGCCCGGAACGCCGTCAGCAGAGGAGCTGTCGATGCACCCCCAGGACACGCCGTCGACCAGCGAACGGACCAGCACCGCACTGCCGGAGCAGGTCGGGGTGATCGGCGGCGGTCGGATGGGCGCCGGGATCGCCCAGGCCTTCCTGGTCGCCGGGGCACGGGTCGAGGTGGTCGAGGCCGGTGACGAGGCAGCCGAGGCCGCCCGCGGCCGGGTGTCGGCCGGCCTCGAGGAGGCCGCCCGGCGCGGCAAGCTGACCGCTGAGGTCGCCGAGGTCCTCGACCGGCTGACCCTGGTCGACTCACCCGCCGAGCTGACCGAGGACGCCGGCCTGGTGGTGGAGGCGGTGCCCGAGCGCGCCGACCTCAAGGTCGCCGTGCTCACCGCCGCGGAGGCGGTGCTGGGGCCGGACGCCGTCCTGGCGACCAACACCTCCTCGCTCTCGGTCACCGAGCTGGCCGCAGCGCTGCAGCGGCCGGCGCGCTTCCTGGGCCTGCACTTCTTCAACCCGGTGCCGGCCTCGAAGCTGGTCGAGGTGGTCGTCGCGCCGGAGACCGCCGAGGACGTCGTCGCGGCCTCCCGCGACTGGGTGCGGGCGCTGGGCAAGACCGACGTGGTCGTCCGCGACTCCCCCGGCTTCGCGTCGTCCCGGCTCGGCGTGCTGCTCGGGCTGGAGGCGATCCGGATGCTGGAGGAGGGTGTCGCCGACGCCGAGGCGATCGACGCGGCGATGGAGCTGGGCTACCGGCACCCGATGGGCCCGCTGCGTTCGACCGACCTCGTCGGTCTGGACGTGCGCCTCGCGATCGCCGAGTACCTCGCCGGCACCCTGGGCGAGCGCTTCACCCCACCCCAGTTGCTGCGTGACAAGGTGGCCGCCGGAGAGCTGGGCCGCAAGACCGGCCGCGGCTTCCACGACTACGCAGAGGACTGAGAGGACGACGATGTCCACACCCGGCTCCGAGCCCACCGTCACCCGCGCCGACGCCGACGGCGTCGCCACGCTGACCCTGCAGCGACCGGCGCTGTCCCACCGGCTGCGCACCGAGCTGCTCGCGCACGTGCGGGACGTGGCCGCGGACGAATCGGTGCGCGCCGTGCTGCTCACCGGCAGCGGTCGGGCCTTCTGCGTCGGCCAGGACCTCGCCGAGCACGTCGAGGAGCTCCGCTCCGAGCGTCCGGACGCCGGGCCGTCGCTGTCGGTGGTCGAAGCCGAGTACAACCCGCTGATGCTGGCCCTGGCGGCACTGCGCGTCCCCCTCGTCGTGGGGGTCAACGGCGCCTGCGCCGGAGCGGGCCTGGGCATCGCGCTCGCCGGCGACCTGCGGGTCGCGGCCGCCGGCGCGAAGTTCACCACCGCGTTCACCGGCATCGGGCTGTCCAGCGACTCCGCGCTGGCCTCGCGGCTGGTGCACTGCGTCGGCGGGTCCCGTGCCACGGAGCTGCTGCTGCTCCCCGAGCCGTTCCTCGCCGAGACCGCCGCCGAGTGGGGGCTGGTGCACCGCGTCGTCCCGGCCGCGGACGTGCTCGCCGAGGCGACCGCGCTCGCCACCCGGCTCGCTGCCGGGCCGACCCGGGCCTACCGGGCGGTCAAGACGGTGCTGGCGACGGCGGCCACCGACAGCCTCGAGGACACCCTGGCGCTGGAGGCCAGCCTGCAGACCGACCTCGGGGCGACCGCCGACCACCGCGAGGCCGTCGAGGCGTTCCTGGGCAAGCGACCGGCGGTCTTCACCGGCCGCTGATGGATCGAGGCCCCCTCCCTGGAGGGGGCCCGGGTTCCACGTGGAACCGCTGGCTGGCGGCGGTGCAGGCTGAGCAGACGTCGACGCCGGACACCGGCCAGTGCGCCTCGGTGGTCACCCGGGCCAGGGTGCCGCAGACGGTGAGCTCGCAGGCGCCGTCCAGGTCGGCGGGGGCCCGGTGCACCTCCACGGCGTGCCAGAGCGCGGCGGCCGGCCCGTGCGCACGGCTGCGGGCGGCGGCGAACGTCAGCGTCTGCGTGGTCACCCCTGGGTCGTCGGCAGCACCGGCCTGCCGGTGCAGGGGCTCCGCCGCCGGCTCACCCCATCGGATGACCCGGCCCGGTGCCCAGGTGTGGACCCGGCGTGGCAGCGTGCACTGCGACGTCCCACCGCCTGCGAGGAGACCCTGGTGCAGCTGACCAAGCACGGACACGCCTGTGTGGTCCTGTCCGACGGTGACCGACGGCTGGTCGTCGACCCGGGTGCGTTCACCGCCGACGACGCCTGGCACGGCGCCTCGGCCCTGCTGGTCACCCACCAGCACCCCGACCACTTCCTGCCCGACCGGGTCCGCGCGGCGCTGGACGCCGACCCGGCGCTGGAGGTGTGGACGAACTCGGCGGTGGCCGAGCAGCTGGCCGGCGCGGGCCCGCGGGTGCACGTGGTCGGTGCCGGCGACGCGTTCACCGCCGCGGGGTTCGGGGTCACCGTGCACGGGGAGTGGCACGCCGTGATCCACCCGGACCTCCCACGGGTGCGCAACGTCGGGTTCCTCGTTGAGGAGCGGGTCTTCCACCCCGGCGACGCGCTCACCGTGCCGCAGGCCGCCGTCCCCACGCTGCTGCTGCCGGCGCACGCCCCGTGGTCCATGACCGGCGAGCTGATCGACTACCTGCGCGAGGTGCGCGCCGAGCGGGCGCTGGCCGTGCACGACGGCCTGCTCAACGACACCGGCCTCGGTCTCGTGGCCGGGTTGCTCGGTGAGCGTGGCCCCGGCCAGCCGGTGCCCTACGCGCGCCTGGCCCCCGGGGAGTCCGTCGAGGCCTGAGGTCCGTCGGCCGGCGGTGCGAGGGACAGCGGCACCCTGACCCGCGGGTCCAGCTCGGCGATCCGGGCCGCGTAGCGCCGCACCCGGTCCCGCTCGGTGAGCAGCGCGCGCTCGGTCTCCACCTGGTCGGTGACATCGGTCTGGATCCCGATGTACTGGACGACGGCGTCGGTCTCGTCCGTCACCGGGGTCAGCGTGCACTCGTTCCACCATTTGCTGCCGTCGGCCCGCCGGTTGAGCAGGACCTCCCGGCACTCGGCACCGGCCGCGATCGCCGCGCGCATGCGGCCCACGGCGGCCGGGTCGGTGTCGGGGTCCTGCAGGAAGCGGCAGTTGCGGCCCAGCAGCTCGGCGGCGGGCTGGCCGGCCAGCCACTCGAACGCGGGGTTGACGTAGACCAGCGGCTGGTCGGGCAGCCGCAGGTCCACGATCGTGACGCCGGTGCCGACCGCGGCCAGCGCCCGGTGCAGGAGCGCCTCCCCCGGATCGCCGGCGGAGCGCCCGGTGAGCAGCGAGACCACGCCGGCCGGGACCGCTGGCACCTTGCCGTCCTCCGTGGACGCACGCCGCAGGGTGTTCGGCGCCACCCGGGAGAGCAGCGCCCGGGCGGCCCGCACCACCGTGTCGCGCTCGTAGGTGAGCGCGAAGGCGAACCGGCGCGCCATGTCCGGGCCGTCGTCCCCGAGGTCGCGGGCCAGCAGCGCGGCGCTGAAGTGCGGGCTGAGCACCACGACGTCCCACTCGCCGCGCACCGGGTCACCGGCCGCCAGGTCCGCGCCGCGGAGGCCGGGCATCGGCTCCACCGGCAGGTCCTCGCCCAGGGCGGCGACGAACCCGACCCGCTCGACCAGGTCCCGGTAGCGGAGCCGGGTCGCCGGCGTCACGTGCCGCGCCTCCTGGAACGTCGAGGCGACCACGCAGGTCTCCCCCAGTCGCAGGGCCTGCCGTTCCAGTTGCTTGCTGAGCTCGATCAACAGCGCCTTGGGCGCCTCCCGGACCGGTACGCGCGCCGGCAGGCAGGCGAACGGGGACACCAGCTCGCCGCGTGGGTCGGCGGGCTGGACGGCGGGCAGCCGGAGCGTGCCCGGTCGAGCACCCGAGGCGGCACCGGGCCCCGGGCGACCGAACAGCCAGCCCTGCCCCAGCGTCGCCCCCAGCGCCCGCGCCATGGTCAGGTGCGTGCCGTTCTCGATGCCCTCGGCGAGCACGAGCGCCCCGGTCGACTCGGCGTAGGCGTTGACCGCGTTCATGATCTCCGCGATGGCCGGGCCCGGACGTTCCTGCACCAGGCGCAGGTCGAGTTTGACGACGTCGGGCCGCAGCAACGGCATGAAGGCAAGCGAGAGGGACTCGGCACCGACGTCGTCCAGGGCGATCGCCCAGCCGAACTCCCGCACCCGCTCGACGGTCCGCAGCAGTTCCGCCGGCCGGGCGGCCAGCGCGCGCTCGGTGATCTCCAGGACCACCCGCAGGTCCCCGGGCACGGGCAGCTCCGGGTCGAACAGCGCCGCCACGGGGGCGTCGTCGAGGACCTCGGGCTCGACGTTGACGAAGACGGTCGAGGGAGCCAGCAACCCCTGCGCCACCGCGCCGCGCAGTGCGGCGGCCCGGCACGCCTGGTCCAGCTCGGTGAGGCAGCCCGCGTCGCGCGCGGCGGCGAACAGCGCGTCCGGCGCCTCGAACGGGCCCTCCGGGCCGCGGGCGAGCGCCTCGTAGGCGACCACCCGTCCGCTGTCCAGCTCGACGATCGGCTGGAACACGCTCCGGACCGCACGGTCCGCGATCACCGCACGGATGTCGGTCGTCCGCTGCTCCCCGAACTGCGCCACGTCGTCCCCCATCGGAGCCGGGCATCGACCCCTGGAGTCTGACAGCATCGTCGTGCTCCGGACGGGTGAGCACACCGGTGGGCGTCACCGGACAGGCCGCAGGCGAGAGGGGGCGCGGTGAGCGCTGCGTACCAACTGCCGACCTGGGCCGTCCTGCCGGCCCGGGCCGACGCGACCTTCGACCGGCTCGCCCGGTCGGCGGCCGAGGCGCTGCGCGCCCCCCGCGCACTGGTGGTCCTGGTCAGCAAGGCCGGGCAGGTCTTCCCGGGCGCCTTCGGGCTGCCCGAGCCGTGGGCCAGCCGCCGTTCGATGCCGTTGAGCCACTCGATGAGCAAGTGGGTGGCCACCAGCGGCAGCCCGCTCGCGCTGCGCGACGCCCGGGAGCACGCCGAGTTCGCCACCGGCCCCTCCGTCCAGGAGCTGGACGCCGTCGCCTACGCCGGGATGCCGCTGTGGGGCGTGCACGGGCAGCCCATCGGCGTGCTGTGCGTCATCGACACCAGCCCCCGGGACTGGACCGAGCCCGAGCTCGCGGCGCTGCACCGGATGGCCGACGACAGCTCCCGGCAGCTGCGGTTCCGGGTGATCGAGCTGGCCGAGCAGGAGGCGCACGCGGTCGCCGTCCGGGACGACAGCGCCGCCCAGAGCGCCGCCGAGGCGGCGCGCGCCGCGTTCGTGCTGGCCGAGGCCGATGCCGACCGGGCCCGGGTGGTCGCCCGGCTCAGCACCGCGCTGCTGCCGGCGGAGACGCTCCCCGAGCTGTTGCACACGGTGGACCGGCTGGTCCGGTCCCCGCTCGGCGCCACGACCGTGCTGCTCGGGGTGGCCGAGGTCGGTGCCCCGGAACTGCAGGTCTGGTCGACGGCGTCCAGGGCACCGCGGAACACCGGCCCCGTCGCGTGCCTACGGGTGGACGACGCCCACCCACTGGCGGCGGCGATGCGCGAACGGCACCTGGTGGCGGTCGCGACCCCGGAGGAGGCCGGGGACTTCCCAGGGCTGCTCGAGCTGCCCGGTGCGGGTCCGGTCCTCGCCGTCCACCTGCCGCTCGGTCAGCACCACTCCGACGCAGCGCTGCTGGTCGGCTGGCGACAGCCACGCCAGCTGGACGCACCGGTGCGGGCCGTCGTCACCGACCTGGCCCGGCCGGTCGGCCACGCACTGGACCGGGTGCTGCTGCGCGACCAGCGGCTGCGGCTGGCCGAGCTGCCGCCGGGGCCGGCCCAGGCCTGACCCGGCCCGGCTCAGCGACCGCCGACGGACACCTCGAACTCGACCTGGCTCACGTCGGGCCGCAGCCGGCTGAACGAGTGCACCAGCGGGTGCCCCGACGTGTCCCGGACGGTGGTGCGCACGACGAGCAGCGGCGAGCCCGCGGTCACCTGCAGCACGTCGGCCTCGTCCGCGGCCGCCGTCCCGACGTCGACGAAGATCCGGGCGTGCGCCAGGTCGGCGGAGTACTCCCGGCGCAGGAACTCGTAGAGCGAGCCGTGGCTGAAGTCCTCGGTGGCCGCCTTCGGGTAGCGGGTGGCCGGCAGGAAGCTGCGGACGACGTGGTTGGGGAGCCCGTCGACGCTGCGCAGCCGGACCAGCTCCACGACGTCGTCGGCGGTGCCCACCCCCAGCTCGGTGGCGATCGGCGGAGCGGCCGGGACGACGCGCTGGGTGAGCACCGAGGTGCCCACCTGGGCGCCCTGCTCGGTCATCACCGAGTGGAAGCCGGCGATCCGGTGCACGAAGCTCTCGCGGTACTCGTGCCGGATGCCGGGCCGGCTGACGAAGGTGCCACGACCCTGCTCGCGGATCAGGTGTCCGTCGGCGACGAGCCCGTCGACCGCCCGGCGCAAGGTGATCCGGCTGACGCCGTACTCGGCGCACAACACCGGTTCGGGAGGGAGGAGGGTGTGTTCCGGCAGCGCGGACGCGCGTCGCCGCAACGCCTCGCGCACGGCGAGGTACTTGGGCCCCGCCTCCGAACTCGCCACGCCCAGAAAGGTACTGCACCATGAGACGTCTAGACGTCATGACGTACGGTTCACCCGCCCGACCCCCTCGTCCGGAGGAGAGCACGTGCGCATCGGAGTCCTGACCGGCGGCGGAGACTGCCCCGGCCTCAACGCCGTCCTCCGGGCGGTGGTCCGCACCGCGGAGAAGCAGTACGGCAGTGACGTCGTGGGGTTCCGCAACGGCTGGCGCGGCCTGCTCGACGACGACGCGATGCCGCTGGACCGGCCCATGGTCCACAACCTGCTGACCCGGGGCGGCACGATCCTCGGCTCCGCCCGGGTGGCGCCGCAGAAGCTGCACGACGGGCTGGGCCGGATGCGCGAGGTGCTCGACGCCCACGGGGTGGACGTGCTGGTGCCCATCGGCGGCGAGGGCACGCTCACCGCCGCGGCGTGGCTGTCCTCCGAGGGTGTGCCGGTGGTCGGCGTCCCGAAGACGATCGACAACGACATCGACGGCACCGACCTCACCTTCGGCTTCGACACCGCGGTCAGCATCGCCACCGAGATGATCGACCGGCTGCACACGACCGCCGAGTCCCACCAGCGCGTGCTGCTGGTCGAGGTGATGGGACGGCACGCCGGCTGGATAGCGCTGAACTCCGGGATGGCCGCGGGCGCGCACCTGGTGATCACCCCCGAGGAGCCCTTCGACATCGAGGCGGTCTGCGAGATGGTCACCGCCCGGTTCGAGCGAGGCCACCGGCACGTCATCGGGGTGATCAGCGAGGGCGCCACGCCCAAGCCGGGCACGATGCCGCTGCGCGACGGCGGGCTGGACGAGTTCGGCCACCGGCGGTTCACCGGGGTCGCCCAGCAGCTGGGCGAGGAGC
>NZ_JAAKGN010000162.1:0-10393 GCF_011039295.1 Modestobacter sp. KNN46-3
GCTGCGGTCGCTGGGGCTGGACCCGGACGACTTCAGCTACCTGCCCGTGCACCCCTGGCAGTGGGACCACCGGCTGGCGGTCACCTTCGCCGCCGACGTCGGCCGGCGCGACCTCGTGCCGGTCGGGGCGGTCGAGGTCGAAGAACGTCCGGATCGACTGCTGGGCCTGGTAGCGGTCCTCGCTGTGCCCGACCGGCACTACGTCAAGACGGCGCTGGCGATCCAGAACATGGGCTTCCTGCGCGGGCTCTCACCGGCCTACATGCGGGCGACCCCGGCGATCAACGACTGGGTCGCCGAGGTCGTCACCGGTGACCCCGAGCTGGTGGCCAGCGGGTTCGGGGTGCTGCGCGAGCTCGCGTCGGTCGGCTACACCGGCGACGCCTACCACCGGATGGCCGCCCGCGGGCTGCGCTCGCCGTACCAGCGGATGGTCGCGGCGCTGTGGCGGGAGAGCCCGGTGCCGCGGCTGGCACCGGACGAGCGGGCGATGACCATGGCGGCGCTGCTGCACCGGGACGCCGAGGGCCGCTCGCTGGTGAGCGGTCTCGTCGCCGACTCGGGTCTGGACCCGCGCACCTGGCTGCGGCGCTACCTCGACGCCTACCTCCGCCCCGTCGTGCACTGCCTGCTCGCCCAGGACCTCGCCTTCATGCCGCACGGGGAGAACGTCATCCTCGTGCTGCGCGACTCGGTGCCGACCCGGGTCCTGATGAAGGACGTCGGGGAGGAGGTCGCCGTCTTCGGTGACCGGCCGCTGCCATCCGGCGTCGAGCGGGTGCGGGTCGCGTACGACGACGACGTCCGCCTGCTGTCGGTCTTCACCGACGTCTTCGACGGGTTCCTGCGCTACCTCGCCGGCGTGCTGGACGCCGACGGCCTGCTGCCCGCCGACGAGGTCTGGCGCTGCGTCGCCGACTGCCTGCTGGCGCACCGGGACGCCCACCCCGACCTGCACCGGCGCTTCGACCTCTTCACCCCGGAGTTCCAGCACTCCTGCCTGAACCGGCTGCAGCTGCGGAACACGCTCCAGATGGTCGACCTGGCCGACCAGGCGTCCTCCCTGCAGTACGCCGGCACGCTGGCCAACCCGGTCGCCCCGCACGCACCGGCCCGGCACGCACCGGCCCCGCCCCGGTGACCGCCCCGGCCGGGGTGACCCGCGACCCGTGGGGCGTGCCGACGGTGCGGGCCGGGTCGCTGGACGACCTCGCCTGGGCGCAGGGCCGGGTCACCGCCGTCGACCGCGCGTGGCAGCTGGAGGTCGAGCGCTGGCGCAGCGAGGCGACGCTGGCCGCGCACGTCGGCGCGGCCGGGCTGTCCTGGGACACCTTCGCCGCCCGCGCCCGGCTGGACGACACCGCCCGCCGCTGCCACGACGCGCTGGACCCGGCGACCCGGCGGTGGGTCGCCGCCTACGTGGCGGGCGTGCGCGAGGGCCTGGCCGAGGGCGCCGCGCGGTCACCGGAGCTGCAGGCGCTCGGCCGGCCCCGGGGCGGGCACGGCGGCTGGCAGCCGTGGACCCCGCTGGGGGTCTTCCTGGTCCACCACGTCCTGTTCGGGTCCCTGGGGACGACGGTCTGGCGGGGGCACCTGCTGCGGTCCTTCGGGTCGCGGCTCGGGCCCGACCTCGCCACCGCGCTCGGGCTGGGCCCACCCGACGGCAGCAACGCGGTCGCGGTGACCGGGTCCCGGACGGCGTCCGGGCTGCCCCTGGTCGCCGGCGACCCGCACCGGGTGCTGGAGCGCCCGGGCGTCTACCAGCAGGTGCACCTGGTGGTGGACGGGCCCGGGGCCCTCGACGTGGTCGGGCTCGCCTTCCCCGGCGTCCCCGGCGTCGCCCACTTCGGCCACACCGGCTCGGTGGCCTGGGCGGTGACGAACGCGATGGCCGTCCACCAGGACCTCTACCGGGAACGGCTGCGCCGCGACGGTGACCGGCTGCTGGCCCTCGGGCCGGACGGCTGGGAGCCGGCCGACACCGCGACGGTCCGGCTGGCCGTCCGCGACGGCGAGCCGGTGACCGTGGAGACCGTGGAGACCGCCCGCGGACCGGTCGTCGTGCCGTCCTGGTCCGGCGGTGCGGAGCCCGAGGCGCTGAGCCTGCGCGCGCCCAGCCGGGTCGACGCCGCGCTCGGGTTCGAGGCGCTGCCGCGGCTGCTGCAGGCGCGCACGGCCCGGGACGTCGAGGCCGCCCTCGCCTCCTGGGTCGAGCCGGTGAACAGCGTGCTGGTCGCCGACACCACCGGCGACGTGCGCCAGCTGGTCGCCGGCCGGGTGCCCGACCGGGCGGCCGGCAACCGCTGGCACCCGGTGCCGGCCTGGGACCACACGCACGCCTGGCGCGGCCCCTGCCCTCCCCCCGCCGGGCTGCGGGTCACCGACGGCGCACCCTGGGACGGCGTCGCGGTGACCGCCAACGACGAGCGCCCGGACGTCGTCCCGTACGGCACGGTCTTCGCCCCACCGCACCGCGCCGCCCGGCTGCGGGCCCTCGTCGGCGACCGCACCGGCCTGCGGGCCGAGGACCTCGCCGAGCTGCTGGTCGACACCGCCTCCCCCGCCACCGGGCTGCTCGACGTCCTCCGCCGGAGCGCAGCACCCGCGACCGGCACCCCCGCCGCCCGGCTGCACGCGGAGCTGTTGTCCTGGGACCGCCGGATGGCCGCCGACAGCCGCGGCGCCGGGGCCTTCACCGCCTGGCGGAGCGCCCTGGTGCGGCGCGTCCTGGACCTCCCGCTGTTGGCACCGCTGCACCACCCGGCCGGTGTCCCGGACGTGCTGGCCCCGTGGCTGTCCCCCGTGGAACGGGTCGGGACGGCGCTGGAGCGGCTGCTCGACGTCCTCCCCCGGCACGGCGTCGACGTCGACGCGCTGGTCCACGACGCCCTCGCCGACGCCGCGACCACACCCGCGCCGGCCTGGGGGTCGACGCACCGGCTGCGGACCGTGCACTCCCTCGACGGCACCGGCTGGGAGGAGACCGTCGTCCGGCCCGCCGACGGGCTGCCGCTGCACGGCGACACCAACTGCGTCCTGGCGACCGCGAGCCTGCCCGGGCTCACCGACCTGTGCCTGCGCGGACCGGTGGCCCGCTACGTCTGGGACCTCGCCGACCGCGACGCCAGCCGCTGGGTGGTCCCGCTGGGCGCCGACGGTGTGCCCGGCCCACACGCCGAGGACCAGACCCCGCTCTGGGCCCGTGGCTCCCTGATCCCCGTCCCACCCGCCCGACCTGAGGAGATCCCGTGACCGATGCCCGCCTCGCCGAGGGCACCCACCCCTTCGGGGACGGCCGCACCCTCGAGGTGCGCCGGCTCGACCCCGACCGCGACGCCCCGCTGGTGCACTCGTGGGTGCGGGAGGAGCGCGCCCGGTTCTGGGGGATGACCGACCACACCGAGGAGCAGGTGCGCGACATCTACGCCTACGTCGACTCGCTGGACACCCACCACGCCTGGCTGGTGTCCGTGGCGGGCCGTCCGGTGGGGCTGCTGCAGACCTACCAGCCGGCCGCCGACCCGGTGGGCGAGGTGTACGACGTGGAGCCCGGCGACCTCGGCATCCACGTGCTGCTGGCCCCCGCCACGACCCCGGAGCCGGGGTTCACCCTCCGGCTCGCCGCCGCCCTCGGGGCGGTCGCGCTCGCGGACCCGACCGTGCGGCGCGTCGTCGTCGAGCCCGACGCGGCGAACGAGGGCGCCCTGGAGCGGTTGCGCCGGACGGGCTTCGAGCTCGGTCCCGAGGTGGAGCTGCCGACCAAGCGCGCGCGGCTGGCGTTCCTGCGCCGGGAGGTCCTCGAGGCGATGCTGGCCGCGGTCGCCCCCGGGCACCAGCCGACGTCCTGACGGCCGGGGCTCAGCGGCGGCGGGTGAGCAGCCAGTGCAGCCCGACGCCGATCGCGGCGCCGGTGCTGTTGGTCCCGATGTCCACCAGGGACGGGTGGCGCGCCGGCAGGAACAGCGCCTGGACGAGCTCGATGCCCACCGAACCGGCCACGCACGTCAGCCAGACCGCCCACCGGGGCCATCGGGGCAGCGACCAGCACAGCAGCAGCGCCAGCGGGACGAACAGCAGCACGTTGCTGCCCCGCTCGACCAGCGGGAAGACCACCGACCAGGAGAGGCCGGTGGCCTGCAGCACGGCCCGGGCGATCGGGCCGGAGAACCCGCCCACCGGGGTGGGCCACAACGTCACGAGGGCGCCGAGGGCCAGGTAGCCGGCGAGCAGCCCGCGGGCCCACCACCGCCCCGGGCCGGGACGGTGGTCGCGATCGGCGACCACCGGGGCCCGGGTCAGTCCACCGAGACGAGGTCGAGGACGAAGACCAGGGTGGAGCCGGCGGGGATCGGCCCGCGGGCCTGGTCGCCGTAGCCGAGCTCGCTGGGGATGGTGACGACCCGGCGGCCACCGACCTGCATGCCCTCGATGCCCTGCTCGAAGCCGGGGATGACCTGGCCGGCCCCCAGGGTGACCGGCAGGGTCTCGTCCTCGCCCCGGTCCCAGGAGGCGTCGAACTCCTCGCCGGACTCGTAGAAGCCGCCGACGTACTTGACCTGCGCGGCGGCGCCCTCGGTGGCCTCGGCGCCGTCCCCGACGACGACGTCCTCGACGACGAGCTCGGTGGGCGCCGGCGCGTCCGACGCCGGCACCTCGGGGCGCACGCCGAGGTCGGTGGAGACCTCGGCCGCCACCTCCTCGACCGCTGACCCGGCCGACCCGGCCGGCTCGCCGCTCGCGCAGGCGGCGAGCGGGAGGGACAGGGCGAGCGACAGCGGGAGGGCGAGCAGCGTGCGGCGGACGGTGCGGCGGTTCATGGGGAGGTCTCCTGGCCGAGCGGTGCTCGAGTCGGGGCGGGCATTCTGCGGCCGGCCGGTCGAGGACGCCGGCCGCACGGTCACCAGGACACCACAGCTCGGACGAGGTCCGGGCTCGTCTGGCGGTGGGCCGCTGCTTGGCACTAACTTTCCCGCAACGTCCGCGACGGCTGGGGGTCACCCGATGTCCGCATCGATCATCGTTGGGCTCGACGGGAGCGAGGCGAGCGGGCGAGCGGCCGACGCCGCTGCCGACGCGGCGCGCAGACACGAGCTGCGCCTGGTGCTGGCCTGCGTCGTCCCCTGGTCGCCCTACTCGTTCTCCACCGCGGAGGAGAACGAGCGCCGCACGATCGACAAGGAACGCGAGTCGAGGTCGGCCCGCGAGCGGGTGCTCGACCCGGCGCTCGCCCGGCTCACCGCCGCCGGTGACCTGCAGATCGACGGCGTCGTCCGGCACGGGCACCCCGCCGAGACGCTGGTCTCCCTGGCCCGTGAGCACGACGCAGCGTGGATCACCGTCGGTCGGATCGGGCAGAGCCGGGTCCGCACGCTGCTGTTCGGGTCCACCCCGAGCAGCCTCATCCAGCTCTCCCCCGTCCCCGTCCTGGTGGTGCCGTGATGACCCAGCTCGCCCTCTCCGACGTCCCTGCCCGTGAGGTGCTGGCCGCCACGTTCGACGAGCAGGTCGACAACGTCTTCGCACCGATCTCGGAGTTCATCACCGGCATCGTCTTCGCCGCCGTCCCGCTGGACTTCATCGACGAGGGCGTCGAGCTGCCGCTGATCGTCGTCTGGCTGGTCGTCGCCGGGATCTTCTTCACCATCTACCTGAAGGGCTTCCAGTTCCGGGCCTTCGGCCATGCGATCCAGCTGATCAAGGGCAAGTACGACGACCCCGAGGACGCCGGTGAGGTGACCCACTTCCAGGCGCTGGCGACCGCCGTCTCCGGGACGGTGGGCTTGGGCAACATCGCCGGGGTCGCGGTGGCCATCTCCCTCGGCGGGCCGGGGGCGACCTTCTGGATGATCATCGCCGGCCTCGTCGGCATGTGCACCAAGGGCGTGGAGTGCACCCTCGGCGTCAAGTACCGCAGGGTCTACGACGACGGCCGGGTCTCCGGTGGCCCTATGTACTACCTGAGCCAAGGGCTGAAGGAGAAGGGCAAGGGCACGCTGGGCAAGGTCCTCGCGGTCCTGTTCTGCATCTTCACCCTGGGCGGCGCCGTCGGTGGCGGGAACATGTTCCAGGCCAACCAGGCGTTCGCCCAGGCCCAGTCGGTGACGGGCGGCGCGGACGGCTGGCTCGGGTTCGGGGCCGCCGGCGCCGTCTTCGGCCTGGTGCTCGCGCTCCTGGTCGGGGCGGTGATCATCGGCGGGATCCGGAGCATCGCCCGGGTCACCGACAAGCTCGTCCCGTTCATGGCCGTCTTCTACGTGCTGGCCTGCCTCGCCGTCCTGTTCTCGAACTTCACCGAGATCCCGAGCGCCCTGTGGGAGATCCTCCGGACGGCGTTCAGCCCCGAGGCCGGGTTCGGCGGCGTCGTCGGCGTGCTCATCCAGGGCTTCCGGCGGGCGGCGTTCAGCAACGAGGCCGGGCTGGGGTCGGCCGCGATCGCCCACTCCGCGGTGAAGACGAACGAGCCGGCGACCGAGGGGCACGTCGCGGTCCTCGAGCCCTTCGTCGACACCGTCGTCATCTGCACGATGACCGCGCTGGCCATCGTGATCACCGGCACCTGGGCGGACGAGACCAGCGCCCCCGGCGTGGAGACCACGTCGGCCGCCTTCGCGACGGTCGCGGGCTGGTTCCCGGTCGTGTTGGCGGTCGCGGTGATCCTGTTCGCCTACTCGACGATGCTCGCCTGGAGCTACTACGGGCTGAAGGCGTCGACCTACCTGTTCGGCGAGTCGATGTTCGTGGACCGGACCTGGAAGCTGATCTTCTGCATCTTCGTCGTCATCGGGGCCTCCTCGACCCTCGACGCGGTGATCGGCTTCTCCGACAGCATGATCTTCCTGATGTCGCTGCCGAACATCATCGGGCTCTACATCCTGAGCCGGGTGGTGAAGCGGGAGCTGTTCGGCTACCGCGAGCGGCTGGCCCACGGGGCGCTCCTGCCGGTCGCCGAACGGGGCATCACGCCCTCCCCGACGGGCGGCAGCACCGCTGCCACCACGGGCGTCGACGGCACCACCCCGAACCCGCCGCCCTCGGTCGAAGACCGCTGATCAGTCGATCCGGCGGGTGGTCTGGAACTCCAGCACCCGCCGGACGACGAGGCCGGGAGCCTCCATGGACAGCGCGTGGCCGGCCACGGCCGGTTCACGCGGTCCTCGCCCGCCGGTCGCCGACCCGTGGTCCGGCCGCCTCCTCGACGGCCCAGGGTTCCACCACCAGCGCGGAACCCAGGGGGCCACCGATGTCCGATCAGCCACACACCTCGCCCGCTTCGCCACCGGCACGACCGCTCTCCCGACGGCAGCTGATGCAGGCCGCCGCCGCCGTCGGCGGAGCTGCCGGCGCCGGCGCACTGCTCGGTCCGGCACCGCGGGCGTTCGCCGCGCCGGCTCAGCGGTTCGACCGTCCCGCCACGTCGTGGGGCGTGCAGAGCGGCGACGTCAGCGCGACGTCCGGGATCATCTGGTCGAAGACCGACCGGCCGGCCCGGATGCTGGTCGAGGTCGCCGGGACCGAGGACTTCCGCGGCCGGCGCGGCCGCTGGCGGGTCGACGTCGGCCCGGACACCGACTTCACCGGCAAGGTGGCGCTCAGTGGCCTGCCGGCCGGCACCGAGCTGTTCTACCGCGTCCGGTTCGTCGGGGAGCACGGCCGCGCCTGCGAGCCCCTGCTGGGCACGCTGCGCACCGCCCCGGCCGACCGCCGGGACGTCAGCTTCTCGTGGTCCGGCGACGTCGCGGGGCAGGGCTGGGGGATCAACCCCGACCTCGGGGGCATGACCGGTTTCGAGTCCGTCCGCCTCCTGGACCCGGACTTCTTCATCCACTCCGGCGACAGCGTGTACGCCGACGGGCCGCTGGAGGAGCGGGTCGAGCTCCCCGACGGCACGGTGTGGCGCAACGTGGTCACCCCGGCGAAGAGCAAGGTCGCCGAGACCCTGGACGAGTACCGCGGTCAGTACCGCTACAACCTGATCGACGACAACGTGCGCCGGTTCGCCGCCCAGGTCCCGCAGTTCGTCCAGTGGGACGACCACGAGGTGACCAACAACTGGTACCCCGGCGAGGTCCTGGGGACGACAGGCCCCGACGCGAGGTACACGGTCAAGGACGTCGACACCCTCGCCGCCCGCGCCCGCCAGGCGTTCGGCGAGTACATGCCGCTCTCCGGCAGCCGGATCGACCGGGTCCTCCCCTACGGCCCGCTGGTCGACGTCTTCGCGCTCGACCTGCGCTCGTTCCGCGGGCCCAACACCGCCAACCTGGCGACGGAGGGGCCGGAGACCCGGATCTTCGGCACCGACCAGCTCACCCGGCTCGCCGACCAGCTGGCTGCCTCCTGCGCGCTGTGGAAGGTGGTGGCCTCCGACATGCCGCTGGGCGTGGTGGTGCCCGACGGCGAGGTCGCGCAGGAGGCCATCGCCAACCACGCTCCCGGCGCGCCCGCCGGACGGGAGCTCGAGGTGGCGTGGTTGCTGTCGGAGCTGAAGCGCCGCGGGGTCCGCAACGTGGTGTGGCTGACCGCCGACGTCCACTACACCGCGGCCCACTTCTACGACCCGGAGAAGGCCTCGTTCTCCGACTTCGACCCGTTCTGGGAGTTCGTCAGCGGCCCGCTGCACGCCGGCACGTTCGGACCCAACGACCTCGACGGCACCTTCGGCCCCCAGGTGGTCTGGTCCCGCGCGGCGGACAGCCCGAACCAGCCGCCGAGCGCCGGCCTCCAGTTCCTCGGCCACGTACGGATCGACGGGCACAGCGGGGTCATGACGGTCCAGCTGCGCGACGTCGCCGGAGCGGTGCTGCACTCGACCGACCTGACGCCGGCCTGACGGAGGAGCCCCTCCCGAGGCTCACCCCGCGCGAGCTGGGGGCGAGCCTCGGGACGGGGCCGTCAGGCGGCGCCGAGTGCGTCGGCCACCCGGTGGTGGACGGCGGCGTCCGCGCCCCGGCTCTGCCGCTCCAGGGTGCGGGCGAGCGCGCGGCGGGCCCAGCCGTTGGCCGGGGCCCGCTCCACCAGCCGGCTCAGCGTCTCCTCGGCGCGGCTGAGCTGGGCCGAGCCGAAGTAGCTCCGGGCCAGCAGCTCCAGCGCCGCCTGGTTGTCCGGCTCGGCGGCGAGCACCGCCTCCAGGACGCGGGCGGCCTCCGTGGGCTGCCCCATCGCCAGGAACAGGTCCGCGCGCAGGTACTCCGAGTGCAGGTCGATCTCGTACGGCTGGGTCATGACGCTCCTTCCACCGGCCCGTAACAGCGCCGTCCCCATGGCTCTTCCCGGCGTGTCGTGCACGCGGCGCATCCACCCGGGCAGCGGACGACGAAGCACCGACGTCTGGTCATCCACACGACGGAGGCAAACCATGGGCGTGCGCGAGAACCTGCGAGACCGTCGGCCGAACGGGTCGGACGACGCGAACGAGACCGACGAGGGTGGCGGGTCGGTGGTCTACACCGTGCAGCGCGTCGGCGCGGTGGTCGTGGCCCTGGTCCTGCTCACCTTCGGCCTGCTCGGCTTCGCCGACGGGCTGGCCTACTTCTCCACCGACGGTGGCGAGGTGGCCGGCCTGTCCTCCAACGGCCTGCTCTCCACGATCTCGGTGGTCACCGCGCTCGTGCTGGTGGTCACCGCGTTCCTCGGCCCCCGCCCGGTGTCGAACGTGATGCTGGTGATCGGCGCTCTGTTCCTGATCTCCGCGCTGGCGAACCTGGCGGTACTGGAGGGCGACCTGAACCTGCTGGCGTTCTCGATGGCCAACGTCATCTTCTCCATCTGCGCCGGCCTCGTGCTGCTGACGTTGGGCGCCTACGGCCGGATCAGTGGGAACCTGCCGGCCGACAGCCCCTACCGGGAGGACACCGGCCCGGAGGTCTCGCCCGAGGACCTCGACCCGCAGCTGCCGCAGACCCCGGCGGAGGAGGCGGCCGAGCGGGACATGCGGCAGGCCGAGCTGGCCGTGGTCGAGCACCGCGCCACCGCCGAGCAGCAGCGGCGGGTCGACGCGATGGCGAAGGTGCGCACCCGGGCCGACCGGCGGCGGGTCTGGATGTCCTCCGACCGGACCTCGCTGACCTGATCCGGCAGGACCGGCCCGACGGCCCCGGTGCACCGGGGCCGTCGGGAAGTAGCCTCGCGAGCGCCATGTCTTCGTCCGGTGCCTCCGTCTCCCCTCCGCGCGACCGCGTCGACGCCTGCCCCGGCGCCCTGCAGACCCACGCCGCAGCGGACGGCGGGCTGGCCCGGGTCCGGGTGCCGGGCGGGGCGATCAGCGCGGCGCAACTGCGGGCGCTGGCGGCCGCGGCCCGGGAGCTCGGCGACGGGCACCTGGAGCTGACCAGCCGGGGCAACCTGCAGCTTCGCGGCCTGCCGTCCGGCGCGGAGGTCGAGCTGGGCGAGCGGC
>NZ_JAAKGN010000163.1:0-10314 GCF_011039295.1 Modestobacter sp. KNN46-3
TATATATGTTATATTTTTTGCTCAGAGCGACACACCCCCATGCCAACCCCCGGTGTGGAGAGGGAAGTGTGTGAAAGGTATAAGAGCAAGCGCTCTGACCACCCGGCGGGGTCTGCGACCCCCCGCACCAGCGCCACCCGCCGACCCGGACCCCGGGCGGTGGAGCCGGCGCCGCGGCCAGCCGACGACGGGAGTGACATGTCTGACCTCGCCGCCCCCTCCGCGAAATCGCCGTCCCCGGCCGCAGCCCTTCCGGCCGTGCCCTTCTCCGCGCTCCCGGCCGCCTCCGGCCTCTACGACCCGGCCAACGAGCACGACGCCTGTGGCGTCGCCTTCGTCGCCGACGCCCGTGGCCGCCGCTCCCGGAAGATCGTCGCGGCCGGGCTCACCGCGCTGCACAACCTCGACCACCGGGGCGCCGCGGGGTCGGAGCCGAACTCCGGTGACGGAGCCGGGATCCTGACCCAGGTCCCCGACGGACTGCTGCGGGAGAGCGTCGACTTCGACCTGCCGCCGCTGGGCGAGTACGCCGTCGGGATCGCCTTCCTGCCCGCCGACGAGACCGAGCGGGCCTCCGTCGTCGACGCCGTCGCCGGGCTCGCCGCCGAGGAGGGCCTGACCGTCCTGGGCTGGCGGGTGCTGCCGGTCGACCCGGACGCCGCCGACCTCGGGCCCACCGCCCGGCGGGTCATGCCGCACTTCGCCCAGCTCTTCGTCGCCGAGACCATCGGTGCCCGGGCCGACGCGCGCGCCTTCGGTGGCACCGCGGCCCCGCACGGGGTCACCCGGCTCGAGCGGCGGGCCTTCGTGCTCCGCAAGCGGGTCGAGCGCGCGGCCCGGGACGCCGGCACCAGCTGCTACATCGCCTCGCTGTCCTCCCGGACGATCACCTACAAGGGCATGCTGACCACCGACCAGCTGCCGGCGTTCTTCCCCGACCTGACCGACGAGCGGTACGAGTCGGCGATCGCGCTGGTGCACAGCCGGTTCTCCACCAACACCTTCCCCAGCTGGCCGCTGGCCCACCCCTTCCGGTTCATCGCCCACAACGGCGAGATCAACACCATCAAGGGCAACCGGAACCGGATGCGGGCCCGCGAGGCCAAGCTGGAGACCGGGCTGTTCGACGGTCCGGCCGGCCCGGCCAGCGAGCTCGGCCTGGAGCGGATCTTCCCGGTCACCGCCAGCGACTTCAGCGACTCCGCGACCTTCGACGAGGTGCTCGAGCTGCTGCACCTGTCCGGCCGGTCACTGCCGCACGCGGTGCTGATGATGATCCCGGAGGCGTGGGAGAACCACGACGAGATGGACGCGGCCCGCCGCGCCTTCTACCGGTTCCACTCCTCGATCATGGAGCCCTGGGACGGGCCCGCCTGTGTCGCGTTCACCGACGGCAGCCTGATCGGCGCGGTCCTGGACCGCAACGGCCTGCGCCCGGGCCGCTGGTGGCGCACCAAGGACGACCTGGTCGTGCTGGCCAGCGAGGCCGGCGTGCTCGACATCCCGGCCGGCGACGTGGTGGCCAAGGGCCGGCTGCAGCCGGGCCGGATGTTCCTCGTCGACACCGCCGCCGGGCGGATCGTCTCCGACGAGGAGGTCAAGGGCGCCCTGGCCACCGCCGAGCCCTACGACGACTGGCTGCACGCGGGGCAGGTGCACCTCCCGCAGCTGCCCGAGCGGCGCCGTTCCCGGCCCAGCCACGAGTCCGTCGTCCGTCGGCAGCAGCTCTTCGGCTACACCGAGGAGGAGCTGCGCATCCTGGTGCAGCCGATGGCCGCCAGCGGCGCCGAGCCGATCGGCTCGATGGGCACCGACACCCCGATCGCGTCGCTGTCGGACCGCTCGCGCCAGCTCTACGACTACTTCACCCAGCTCTTCGCCCAGGTCACCAACCCCCCGCTGGACGCCATCCGCGAGGAGCTGGTCACCAGCCTGGGGCGGACCTTCGGCCCCGAGCAGAACCTGCTCGACGCCACCCCGGCCTCCTGCCGGCAGCTCTTCCTGCCCTACCCGGTCATCGACAACGACGAGCTGGCCAAGATCCTGCACATCGACGACGACGGTGACCTGCCCGGTTTCGCCGCCGTCCGGATCACCGGCCACTTCGACGTCGCCGGCGGGGGCGAGGCGCTGGCCCAGGCGGTCCAGGACCTGCGCACCAAGGTCAGCAAGGCGATCGCCGCCGGCGCCCGGGTCATCGTGCTGTCCGACCGCGACTGCGACGAGAAGCGCGCCCCGATCCCGTCGCTGCTGATGACCGCCGCCGTCCACCACCACCTGGTGCGCGAGCGCACCCGCATGCAGGTCGGCCTGATCGTCGAGTCCGGCGACTGCCGTGAGGTGCACCACGTCGCGCTGCTGCTGGGCTACGGCGCGGCCGCGGTGAACCCCTACCTGGCGTTCGAGAGCGTCGAGGACCTGATCCGCACCGGCACGCTCACCGGCGTCCAGCCTGCCCAGGCGGTCCGCAACGTGGTCAAGGCCATGGGCAAGGGCGTGCTGAAGGTGATGAGCAAGATGGGCATCAGCACCGTCGGCTCGTACACGATGGCGCAGATCTTCGAGACGGTCGGCCTGTCCAAGGCCGTCGTCGACGAGTACTTCACCGGGACGTCGGCCACGCTGGACGGCGTCGGGCTCGACGTGCTCGCCGAAGAGGTCGTGATGCGGCACCGCCGCGCCTACCCGAGCAACCCGACCGAGACGGCGCACCGGCGGCTGGAGACCGGCGGGGAGTACCAGTGGCGCCGCGAGGGCGAGGTGCACCTGTTCAACCCCGAGACGGTGTTCCTGCTCCAGCACGCCACCCGGTCGCGGCAGTACGACGTCTTCCAGCGCTACACCGACACCGTCGACGGGCTGTCCGCCGAGGCGGCGACGCTGCGCGGCCTGTTCACCCTCAAGACCGGTGACCGGCCCGCCGTCCCGCTGGAGGAGGTGGAGCCGGTCAGCGAGATCGTCAAGCGGTTCCAGACCGGCGCGATGAGCTACGGCTCCATCTCCGCCGAGGCGCACGAGACCCTGGCGATCGCGATGAACCGGCTGGGGGGCCGGTCCAACACCGGTGAGGGTGGCGAGGACCCCGACCGCTTCACCGCCGACCCCAACGGCGACCTGCGCCGCTCCTCGATCAAGCAGGTGGCCAGCGGGCGGTTCGGCGTCACCAGCGAGTACCTGGTCAACGCCGACGACATCCAGATCAAGATGGCCCAGGGCGCCAAGCCCGGCGAGGGCGGACAGCTGCCGGGCAGCAAGGTCTACCCGTGGGTGGCCCGTACCCGGCACTCCACGCCCGGCGTCGGCCTGATCAGCCCGCCGCCGCACCACGACATCTACTCGATCGAGGACCTCAAGCAGCTCATCCACGACCTCAAGAACGCGAACAACGAGGCGCGGGTGCACGTCAAGCTGGTCGCGGAGTCCGGGATCGGCACGGTCGCGGCCGGGGTCAGCAAGGCCAAGGCCGACGTCGTCCTGGTCTCCGGCTTCGACGGCGGCACCGGTGCCGCACCGCTGACCTCGCTCAAGCACGCCGGCATCCCCTGGGAGATCGGGCTGGCCGAGACCCAGCAGACGCTGCTGGCCAACGGGCTGCGCGACCGGATCGTGGTGCAGGTCGACGGGCAGATGAAGACCGGCCGGGACGTCATCGTCGCGGCGCTGCTCGGGGCCGAGGAGTTCGGCTTCGCCACCGCGCCGCTGGTGGTCGAGGGCTGCGTGATGATGCGGGTCTGCCACCTGGACACCTGCCCGGTCGGCATCGCCACCCAGAACCCGGAGCTGCGCAAGCGGTTCACCGGCAAGCCCGAGTTCGTGGTGACCTACTTCGAGTTCCTGGCCGAGCAGGTGCGCGGGTACCTGGCCGAGCTGGGCTTCCGCTCCATCGACGAGGCCGTGGGCCACGCCGAGCTGCTCGACGTGGCGCCGGCGATCGACCACTGGAAGGCCTCGGGCCTGGACCTGCGGCCGATCCTGGCCGTGCCCGACCTGCCCGAGGGCACGCCGCGGCGCAAGGTCCGCGACCAGGACCACGGGCTGGACGTCGCGCTGGACCAGACGCTGATCCAGCTGTGCGAGGGCGCGCTGCTCGATGCCCGCCCGGTGCACCTCGAGCTGCCGGTGCGCAACGTCAACCGCACCGTCGGCACCATGCTGGGCTCGATGGTCACCCGGCGGTTCGGCGGCGAGGGCCTGCCCGACGGCACGGTCGACCTGACCTTCACCGGGTCGGCGGGTCAGTCCTTCGGGGCGTTCCTGCCGCGCGGGATCACCATGACCCTGGTCGGCGACGCCAACGACTACGTCGGCAAGGGCCTGTCCGGCGGGCGGATCGTCGTCCGCCCGGCGCCGGAGGCGAGCTTCCCGGCCGAGGACAACGTCATCGCCGGCAACGTGATCGGCTACGGCGCGACGGCCGGTGAGGTATTCCTCCGCGGCCGGGTGGGGGAGCGGTTCTGCGTCCGCAACTCCGGGGCGCTGGCCGTCGTCGAGGGCGTCGGTGACCACGCGCTGGAGTACATGACCGGCGGCACCGCAGTCATCCTCGGGCCGACCGGGCGCAACATCGCCGCGGGCATGTCCGGCGGGATCGGGTACGTGCTCGACCTGGCCCGGCACCGGGTCAACACCGAGATGGTGGACGTCGAGGCGCTGGACGGGCAGGGCTCTGCCTGGCTCCGCGACGTCCTCGAGCGCTACCGCGAGGCCACCGACTCGGCCGTCGCGACCAGCCTGCTGGCCGACTGGGGCCGTTGGTCGGGGCGTTTCAGCGTGATCATGCCGCGTGACTACCGGCGTGCCATGGAGGCCCGACGGGCCGCCGAGGCCGCCGGCTACGACGTGGACCGAGCCGTGATGGAGGCAGCTCGTGGTTGACAGCACCGGGTTCCTGAGGTTCGACCGTGAGCTGCCGCCGCGGCGGCCGGTCGACCTGCGACTGCTGGACTGGAAGGAGGTGTACCTGACCCGGGACACGGGTGAGGACGCCGTCTTCCCGGTGCGGGCGGTCCGTGAGCAGGCGGCGCGCTGCATGGACTGCGGCATCCCTTTCTGCCACCACGGCTGCCCGCTGGGCAACCTGATCCCGGAGTGGAACGACCTCGCCCGCCGGAACGACTGGCAGGAGGCGATCGAGCGGCTGCACGCGACGAACAACTTCCCCGAGTTCACCGGGAAGCTGTGCCCCGCGCCGTGCGAGTCGGCCTGCGTGCTCAACCTGGAGAACGCGCCGGTCACGATCAAGCAGATCGAGTGGGAGATCATCGACCAGGCGTTCGTCAACGGCTGGGTCACCCCGCAGCCGCCGGCGGAGCTCACCGGCAAGAAGGTCGCCGTCATCGGGTCCGGGCCGGCCGGGCTGGCCGCCGCCCAGCAGCTCACCCGCGCCGGGCACCAGGTGACCGTCTACGAGCGGGACGACCGGATCGGCGGGCTGATCCGCTACGGCATCCCCGAGTTCAAGATGGAGAAGCGCCACCTGGACCGGCGGCTGGACCAGATGCGCGCCGAGGGCACCCGGTTCGTCACCGACGTCACCGTCGGCGGCAGTGCGGGCAGCCTGACGACCGAGCAGCTGCGCGCCGAGCACGACGCCGTCGTGCTGGCGATCGGCACCCCGGTGGCGCGTGACCTGCCGCTGCCGGGCCGGGAGCTCGACGGCGTGCACTTCGCCATGGAGTACCTGCCGCACGGCAACCGCCAGGCGCTCGGCGAGCTCGAGGACCCGCCGCTGTCGGCCAAGGGCAAGAACGTGGTCATCATCGGCGGCGGCGACACCGGCGCGGACTGCCTGGGCACCGCGCACCGTCAGGGCGCGGCCTCGGTGGCCCAGCTGGACTACAAGCCGGCGCCGTCGGGCACCCGGCCCGAGGACAACCCCTGGCCGACCTACGAGATGATCCTGCGCGTCTCCCCGGCGCACGAGGAGGGCGGCGAGCGCCTGTTCGCCGTCAACACCGAGGCGTTCCTCGGTGACGAGCAGGGTCGGGTCCGGGCGATCGAGGTCGTGGAGATCGAGGTCGTCGACGGCCAGCGCCGGCCCAAGCCCGGCAGCACCCAGGAGCTGCCGGCCGACCTGGTGCTGCTGGCGCTGGGCTACACGGGCCCGGAGACCACCGGCCTGGTCGAGGAGCTGGGCTGTGGCGTCGACGAGCGGGGCCGGGTCGCCCGGGACGACGAGTACATGTCCAGCGTCCCCGGAGTGTTCGTGGCCGGGGACATGGGCCGCGGTCAGTCGCTGATCGTCTGGGCCATCGCCGAGGGGCGCGCCGCGGCCGCCGCCGTCGACACCTGGCTGACCGGGAACTCGATGCTGCCCCGACCGGTCACCCCGGACGCCGTCCCACTGCGCTGAACCGCTGGTCGTCGGCGTCATGAGACGTCCCTGACGACTGCTGCCCCTCGGGGGGACACGACGGACCCGGTCCGCTGTGTCCGCCCGAGGGGCGACTAGTTTTGCCTCATGTCTCGTCGCGCGAAGATCGTCTGCACGCTGGGCCCGGCGACCGGTTCCCTGGACCAGATCACTGCCCTCGTCGAGGCCGGCATGGACGTCGCCCGCCTCAACTTCAGCCACGGGAAGCACGCCGACCACGAGACGGCCTACCGGCTCGTGCGCGAGGCCTCCGACAAGGTCGGTCGCGCCGTGGCCATCCTGGCCGACCTGCAGGGCCCCAAGATCCGCCTCGGCACCTTCGCCGACGGCCCGGTCACCTGGGCGACCGGCAGCCGGGTCTGCGTGACCGTCGAGGACGTCGAGGGCACCGCCGAGCGGGTCTCCACTACCTACAAGGACCTCGCCAACGACGTGCGGGTCGGTGACCGGCTCCTGATCGACGACGGCAAGCTCGCCCTGACCGTGGTCGAGGTCGACGGCCCCGACGTGTGGTGCCTGGTGCTCGAGGGCGGTCAGGTCTCCAACAACAAGGGCCTGTCCCTGCCCGGCGTCGCCGTCAGCGTCCCGGCGCTGTCGGAGAAGGACTCCGAGGACCTGCGCTTCGCGCTCTCCCTCGGCGTCGACTTCATCGCACTGTCCTTCGTGCGGCACGCCAAGGACGTCGAGCTGGTGCGCGAGATCATGCGCCAGGAGGACGTCGAGGTGCCGGTGATCGCCAAGCTGGAGAAGCCGGAGGCGGTCGAGAACCTCGAGGCGATCGTCGAGGCCTTCGACGGCGTCATGGTGGCCCGCGGCGACCTGGGCGTGGAGCTGCCGCTGGAGCAGGTGCCGCTGGTGCAGAAGCGCGCGGTGCAGGTGGCCCGTGAGCGGAACAAGCCGGTCATCGTCGCCACCCAGATGCTCGAGTCGATGATCAGCGCCTCCCGGCCCACCCGGGCCGAGGCCTCCGACGTCGCCAACGCCGTCCTGGACGGTGCGGACGCGGTGATGCTGTCGGGGGAGACCTCGGTGGGGAAGTTCCCCGTCGTCGCGGTCAAGACGATGGAGCGGATCATCGACGCGGTCGAGTCCGACGCCGTGCGGGTGCCCGAGCTCCTCGTCCCGCCGCGGCAGCGCTCCGGGGCGATCGTGCGGGCCGCCAAGGACATCGGTGAGGCACTCGACGTCGCCGCGCTGGCCGCCTTCACGCTGACCGGCAAGACCGCGCAGCTGCTCGCGGCGCTGCACACCCGGCTGCCGATCCTCGCCTTCACCACCGACCCGGCGGTCCGCAGCCGGCTGGCGCTGTCCTGGGGCGTGGAGACCTTCCTCGTGCCCGAGGTCACCCACACCGACGACATGGTCGGGCAGGTCGACTTCTCGCTGCTGTCCATCGGCCGGCTCAAGGAGGGCGACAAGGTCGTCATCGTGGCCGGCAGCCCGCCGAACACCGCCGGCTCCACGAACCTGGTGCGGGTGCACGAGGTGGGGACCGAGGCGTGACGGCCGGGGTCGCGCAGCCGGGGGAGACCCCGGCTGCGGAGCTGATGGTCGTCCTGTACCTGGAGGAACGGGGTCCGGACGTCTACGTCGGCCAGACCCCCAGCACGCCGTTGCAGCGGATCTTCGGCGGTCAGGTCGCCGCCCAGGCCCTGACCGCCGCGAACGCCACGGTGGGGCCGGGGCGGGTGGTGCACTCGCTGCACTCGTACTTCCTCCGCCCCGGTGACCCGCACGAGGAGATCCGCTACGAGGTCGACCGCATCCGCGAGGGTCGCTCGTTCAGCACCCGGCGGGTGGTGGCCCGGCAGACGCGCAAGGGCGAGGACGTCGCGATCTTCGCGCTGACCGCGGACTTCACCGCCGGGGAGCGGGCCGTGGTCGAGCACTCCCTGCCGATGCCCGAGGTGCCCGGTCCGGACGGGCTGCCGGGGCTCGCCGAGGTCACCGCGGCGCACCCCGGGCAGGGGGCGGCATCCGCGGCGATCGGACGGGCGGTGGAGCAGCGGTACCTCGCCGACCCGTTCGACCCGCAGCCGCGGCTGCCACCGGACACCGCGTTCCGGGTCTGGTTCCGGGTGGCCGGCCGGCTCCCCGACGACGACGCCGTGCACGCGGCCGCGCTGACCTTCGTGAGCGACCTGACCCTGCTCTCGGCAGGGCTGGCCCGCACCGGTGGCGGCTGGGGCGGGTCGATCGTGGGGGCCAGCCTCGACCACGCCGTCTGGTTCCACCGGCCGGTGCGCGCCGACGAGTGGTTCCTCTACGAGACCGACAGCCCGGCGGCGGCGAGTGGCCGCGCGCTGTGCTTCGGGCAGATCTGGGCCGCCGACGGCACGCACGTGGCGACCGTCGCGCAGGAGGGGCTCATCCGCTCCCTGGGCTGAGGCGACGGCCGCCGGGTCAGCGGGCCGGGTGCTCCGGGTCCGCCGGGGCCGGGGCGTCCAGGTCGGCCTGTGCGCCCGCCTGGGTGGCCGTCTCGTCGCCTGCGGCGGGGGTCTCCACGGTGAGGGTCCCGGCGTCCGGGGTCCCCGCGGTCGGCGTCTCGACGTCGGGGGCCTCGGCGGTCGGGGTCTCCGCGGTCGGGGTCTCGGTGTCCGGAGTGCCGGTGTCCGGGGTGCCGGACGTGGCCTCTGCCGCCGGCTCGGTGCTCGGCTCGGTCTCCGGGGCTGCGGCGGCCGCTGCGTCGGCCTGCCCGGCTGCTGCCTGCTCCGCCGCGGCCGCCTCGGCGGCGGCGTGCTCGGCTGCGGCCTGGCGCTCGGCGACCTCACGTGCCCGCTGCTCGGCCTGCTGTTCGGCGAAGTCGTTGGCCAGCCAGTCGTGGCCCTCCCGCAGCAGCGTCCACAACCGCTCGACGTGCTCCCGGGTGGTCGCCGGGGCGCCGATCGCCACCCGCAGCACCGCCCGGCCGGCCACGGTGGTGTGCGTCAGGAAGACCTCACCGCCGTCGTTCAGCCGGTCCAGCAGGGTCATGGTGGCGACGTCGGCATCCACGCCGCGCGCCCAGCGCGGCTGCAGGCAGACCAGCGACAACGGGTGCGGGGCGACGACGTCGAACCGGTCGTCGGCCCGAGCCCAGCCGGCCAGCTCCTGGGCCAGCGCGACGTGGTCGCGGATGTGTGCCCGCAGCCCCTCGGCGCCGTACCAGCGGACCACGAACCACAGCTTCATCGCCCGGAACCGACGGCCCAGCTCGATCTGCCAGTCCCGGTAGTCGACCACCGCACCGGTGTCGGTGGCGGCGTTGCGCAGGTACTCGGGGAGGATCGACAGGGCCCCGGTGAGCGCGGCCCGGTCGGCGACCCAGAACAGCGTCGCGTCGAACCCGGTCAGCAGCCACTTGTGCGCGTCGGTCGTGTAGCTGTCGGCCCACTCGACGCCGGCCTGCAGCGCACGCAGCTCCGGGACGACGGCGCTGACCCCGGCGTAGGCGGCGTCCACGTGCAGCCACACCCCGAAGCGCTGGCAGATCGGGCCCAGCGCGGCCAGCGGGTCGATCGCGGTGGTCGACGTCGTCCCGACCGTCGCGCAGACCAGCACCGGGACGAACCCGCGGGCCACGTCCCGCTCCAGCCGCTGCTCGAGCGCCCGGGGGCTCATCGCCAGCTCGGCGTCGACCTCGACCACCCGGATGGAGTCGGTGCCGAGCCCGGCGATCCGGGCGGCCTTCTCCATCGAGCTGTGCGTCTCCGCGGAGACGTAGACGGTGTACTCCTCCGGGCGGACCCCCTGGCGCAGCGTCGCGCCCTTGCTGGTCCGGTGCAGCGCCGCCAGCAGCGCGACCAGGTTGGCGCCGGAGCTGGAGTCCTGCACCACGCCGCCACCGGTGCCGGTGGACCGGAAGGAGCCCGGCAGGCCGAGCAGGTCGGCGAACCAGTCCATGACGTGCTGCTCGAGCTCGGTCGCGGCCGGGCTGGTCACCCAGGACATGCCCTGCACGC
>NZ_JAAKGN010000164.1:0-10286 GCF_011039295.1 Modestobacter sp. KNN46-3
CTGAACCGAGAGGGGTTCGTCGTCGGATGCCCGCAGAGCGGCCTCCGCACACCTGTGACGATCAGGACACGGGCGATGTCCGGAGGACGAGCGCGGGCAGTCCTCGGAGGGAGTCTGCCAAGGCCGGTCCGCTCGCCCGCGCAGTGCCGACCCGCCGGCGCCACGGGCTCCGCCGCGGGGACGACGACGCCGGCCGTGTCCCGGGGACGGCGACGCCCTCCGCGGCGGACCGGGGAGGGCGTCGGCGCCCGGCTGCGGCAGTGTCTGCGCCGGGCCGGGCCGGGACCGGCAGCCCGGGCACCGCCGACCTCGCCCGGTGACCCGGGTGGCACTGGCGGCGACCGGTGCTGCTCGCTCCTGCGGGCGCTGACGCTAGGGGTACGTCGGCGTGTCGACAACTCCCCACGGCGACGGCCGGCCGATCAGTCGTCCCACGTGTCCCGTGCGGCCCATCCCGACGGGGCCGCCGGCCCGGGGGACGCTCCGGCCACTTCTGTCACAGGCCCGTCGTACCGTCGTCGGCGTGCCTGCATCCACCGACATCCGGCCCACCCAGGGGCGGTTCCGTGTCGTCAGCGAGTTCGAGCCCTCCGGCGACCAGCCCACGGCGATCAAGGCCCTCGCGGAGCGGGTCGACGCCGGTGCGCAGGACACCGTCCTGCTCGGCGCCACCGGCACCGGGAAGTCGGCCACCACCGCCTGGCTGATCGAGCAGGTGCAGCGCCCCACCCTGGTGATGGCGCCGAACAAGACGCTGGCCGCGCAGTTGGCCAACGAGTTCAGGGAGCTGATGCCCGACGCCGCGGTCGAGTACTTCGTCTCCTACTACGACTACTACCAGCCCGAGGCGTACGTCCCGCAGACCGACACCTACATCGAGAAGGACTCCTCGGTCAACGAGGAGGTCGAGCGGCTGCGGCACTCGGCGACCAACAGCCTGCTCACCCGGCGCGACGTCATCGTCGTCTCGACCGTGTCCTGCATCTACGGCCTGGGCACGCCGCAGGAGTACGTGGAACGCGCGCTCAAGGTGAAGGTGGGGGAGCAGCGCTCCCAGGAGGAGCTGCTGCGCACCCTGGTCACCGAGCAGTACACCCGCAACGACCTGGCCTTCACCCGCGGCACGTTCCGGGTCCGCGGCGACACGATCGAGATCTTCCCGGTCTACGAGGAGCTGGCCTGCCGGATCGAGATGTTCGGCGACGAGATCGAGCGGCTCTACTACCTGCACCCGCTCACCGGCGAGGTCATCCGCGAGGTCGACGAGCTCTTCGTCTTCCCTGCCACCCACTACGTGGCCGGACCCGAGCGCATGGAACGGGCGATCGGTGGCATCGAGGCGGAGCTGGAGCAGCGGCTGTCCGAGCTGGACAAGCAGGGCAAGTTGCTGGAGGCGCAGCGGCTGCGCATGCGCACCACCTACGACATCGAGATGATGCGCCAGGTCGGGTTCTGCTCGGGCATCGAGAACTACTCCCGGCACATCGACGGCCGGTCACCCGGCAGCGCCGGCGCCTGCCTGATCGACTACTTCCCCGACGACTTCCTGCTCGTCATCGACGAGTCGCACGTCACGGTGCCGCAGATCGGCGGCATGTACGAGGGCGACATGAGCCGCAAGCGCACGCTGGTCGAGCACGGCTTCCGGTTGCCCTCGGCGATGGACAACCGCCCGCTCAAGTGGGAGGAGTTCACCGACCGGATCCACCAGACCGTCTACCTGTCGGCGACCCCGGGTCACTACGAGCTCGGCCGGGTCCAGGGCGACGTCGTGGAGCAGGTGATCCGCCCGACCGGGCTGATCGACCCGGAGGTCGTGGTCAAGCCGACCAAGGGCCAGATCGACGACCTGGTGCACGAGATCCGGCTGCGCACGGAGAAGGACGAGCGGGTCCTGGTCACCACGCTGACCAAGAAGATGTCCGAGGACCTCACCGACTACCTGCTCGAGCTCGGCATCAAGGTCCGCTACCTGCACTCGGAGGTCGACACCCTGCGCCGGGTCGAGCTGCTGCGGGAGCTCCGCCAGGGTGAGTACGACGTGCTGGTCGGCATCAACCTGCTGCGCGAGGGGCTCGACCTGCCCGAGGTGTCGCTGGTGGCGATCCTCGACGCGGACAAGGAGGGCTTCCTCCGCTCGGGCACCTCGCTGATCCAGACCATCGGCCGGGCGGCGCGCAACGTCTCCGGTCAGGTGCACATGTACGCCGACAAGATCACCCCGTCGATGGCCCAGGCGATCGAGGAGACCAACCGGCGGCGCGAGAGGCAGATCGCCTACAACACCGAGCACGGTGTCGACCCGCAACCGCTGCGCAAGAAGATCGTCGACATCCTCGACGGCATCTACAAGGCCGCCGAGGACACCGAGGAGGTCACCGGCGGGGCCACGACCGAGCTGCTGGGGGGCTCGGGGCGTCAGCAGTCGCGCGGCAAGTCGCCGGTGCCCGGGCTGTCGTCGAAGAGCCGGGCGAAGGCCGGGTCGATCGACGTCCAGGGTCTGCCGCGCAACGAGCTCGCCGACATGATCACCTCGATGAACGAGCAGATGCTGGCGGCGGCCCGCGAGCTGCAGTTCGAGGTGGCGGCCAGGCTGCGCGACGAGCTGACCGAGCTGAAGAAGGAGCTACGGCAGTTCGACGCCGCGCACGCCTGAGCCGGTTCGCAGGTCCTCGTCGTCCGCGGGCACAGGTCCTAGCCGTCCGCGGGCACAGGTCCTAGCCGTCCGCGGGCACAGGTCCTAGCCGTCCGCGGGCACAGGTCCTAGCCGTCCGCGAGCACAGGTCATAGCCCTCCGCGGGAACTCTGCGGGGCGGTCGTTCGTAGGGGACCCTGGGACCTGGACCGCCGGGGTCGGTGCGTTGCCGCGCCGGACCGGGCAGGCCCCACGTGGAGGGGAGTATCCCGCCCGCGGCAGTGTCGTCAACACGGGATCCCACGGTCCCCGGCGCTGCCGGCCGACCCGCCTGGCGGGTCGGTGGGAGAGACCTCCGGTGCTGACATGAGCCAGACGACCGGAGGAAATGCATGGACGTCCCCCTGTGGGTGTGGGGCATCACGGTGGCTGCGATCATCGGGATGCTCGTCTTCGACTTCTTCGGCCACGTGCGCACGCCGCACGCGCCGACCCTGAAGGAATCCGGCACCTGGTCGGCGGTCTACATCGCCATCGCCCTCCTGTTCGGGCTGGTCGTGCTCGTCTTCTGGGGCGGCACCTACGCCGGTGAGTACTTCGCCGGCTGGGTCACCGAGAAGAGCCTCTCGGTCGACAACCTGTTCGTCTTCGTGCTGATCATGGCCAGCTTCGCCGTACCGCGTGAGCTGCAGCAGAAGGTCCTGCTGTTCGGCATCGCCTTCGCGCTCGTGCTGCGGACGATCTTCATCTTCCTCGGGGCCGCGGCCATCGAGAACTTCAGCTGGGTCTTCTACATCTTCGGCGGCTTCCTCATCTGGACCGCGATCGCCCAGGCCCGCAGTGGCGGTCACGACGACGACGAGGAGTTCAAGGAGAACTCGGTCCTGCGGCTGACCCGCAAGGTGCTCCCGACGACCGAGGAGTACCACTCCGACCGCCTGGTCACGAAGATCAAGGGGAAGCGGTTCATCACCCCCCTGATGATCGCGCTCATCGCCATCGGCAGCGCCGACATCCTCTTCGCCGTCGACTCGATCCCGGCGATCTTCGGTCTCACCCAGGAGACCTACCTGGTCTTCACCGCGAACGCGTTCGCCCTGCTGGGTCTGCGCCAGCTGTTCTTCCTCATCGACGGACTGCTCGACAAGCTCGTGTACCTGGCCTACGGCCTGTCGGTCATCCTCGGGTTCATCGGCATCAAGCTGCTGATCCACGCGCTGCACGAGAACACGCTGCCGTTCATCAACGGCGGCGAGCACGTCACCCTGGTCCCGGAGATCCCGACCTGGCTGTCGCTGCTCGTCATCCTGGTGACCCTGCTGGTGACCACCTGGGCGAGCCTGCGGAAGAACAAGAAGGACGCCCAGCGGCGCGCGGAGCGCGGCGCCGGGGACCCGGCGGCCGACAGCGCCGGGCGGCACATCGGCGCACCGGGCGACCCGGACGCCGACACGGCCGAGGCGCCGGCCGACCCGCGCGAGGTGCCGGTGAGCCGGCCGGAGTCGCGCACCGACTGAGCGCGCGCGGGGCCAGGGGTGACGAACGTCGCCCCTGGCCCCGCGCCACAGCGGCCGGGGACACGGGTCGTCGACCGATGCACGGGGCAACGAACCCGTAGAGTGCCGGTACGTGGAGCTCCCCGTCTGGTTCGAGATCTCGACGTTCGTGGGGCTCACCGTCCTGCTGCTCGCCGACCTCGCCCTCGTCGTCCGTCGTCCGCACGAGCCCTCCGTCAAGGAGGCGACGGCGTGGGTGGTCTTCTACGTGGCCCTGGCGCTGGCCTTCGGCGGGATCGTGCTGGCGGTGACCAACGGGCAGTTCGCCACCGAGTTCTACGCCGGCTGGTTGACCGAGTACTCGCTCTCGGTCGACAACCTGTTCGTCTTCGTGATCATCATGGCCCGCTTCCGGGTGCCCCGGAAGCTCCAGCAAGAGGTCCTGATGGTCGGGATCATCATCGCGCTGGTGCTGCGCGGCCTCTTCATCCTCGCCGGCGCCGCCGTCATCGAGCGGTTCATCTGGGTCTTCTTCCTCTTCGGTGCGTTCCTCGTCTACACCGCGATCAACCTGGTCCGGCACCGCGAGGAGGACGAGGACTACGAGGAGAACGGCCTGATCCGGCGGATGCGCAAGGTCCTGCCGATGACCCAGGACTTCCACGACAGCAAGATCCGCGTCGTCCAGGACGGCAAGAAGCTGTGGACGCCGATGATCGTGGTGTTCCTGGCACTGGGCACGACCGACCTGCTGTTCGCGCTGGACAGCATCCCGGCGATCTTCGGGCTGACCCGCGAGCCGTTCATCGTCTTCACCGCGAACATCTTCGCGCTGATGGGCCTCCGCCAGCTGTACTTCCTGCTCGGCGGTCTGCTCAAGCGCCTCGTCTACCTGTCCCTGGGGCTGGCCGTCATCCTGGCCTTCATCGGCGTCAAGCTGATCCTCGAGGCACTGCACGAGAACCAGTACCCCTTCGCCGGTGAGCGTGAGCCGCTGGAGAGCATCCCGGCGATCCCGACCTGGCTGTCGCTGACGGTCATCCTGGTGGTCCTGCTGGTCGCCACCGTGGCCAGCCTGATCAAGACCCGCGGCGAGGTGCCCGACGCCGAGGGTGCCGCGATCGACCCGGCCGCCACCGACACCGGTGAGCCCGGCCGGCCCGGCGCGCTGGCCGAGGACGAGCAGCGCGCCCGCGCCGCCACCGGCGAGGACCCCCACCGCACCAGCTGAGCGCGGCGGCGGCCCGGCCTCCCGGGCCGCCGCCGTGTGGTCAGCGGGGCGGGATCGTCCCCGGCTCGACGGTCGAGCCGCCGACGGCGACCAGGACGCCGTCCCGCCACACCTCGCGCACCCGCCCGGCCAGGCCGGTGAGGTCGCCCGCGTCGCCGTCCAGGACCACCAGGTCGGCCCGCTTGCCGGGCTGCAGGCTGCCCAGCTCGCCGTCGACACCCAGCAGTTCGGCGGCCGACAGCGTCGCGGCGTGCCAGGCCTGGTCCGCGGTCATCCCGCAGCCGGCCATCAGGCCGAGCTCGGAGAGGTTGTCGCCGTGCGGGCCCACCCCGCTGTCGGTCCCCATCGCGACCTTCACCCCCGCCTCGACCGCCCGGCGGACGGACTCGTCGTGCACCGACTGCACCGCGCGGGCCTTCTCGATCACGGCCTCGGGCAGCGACGCCCCCGCGGCGACGGCGGTGAGCACCGCCCGGGGCGCGGCAAGGGTGGGCACCAGCCACGTCCCGTGGGTCAGCATCAGGTCGATCGCCTCGTCGTCGAGGTAGATGCCGTGCTCGATCGAGCGGATTCCGGCCCGGACGGCGGCCTTGATCCCCTCCGCGCCCTGCGCGTGCGCCATCACGTGCACACCGGCCGCCACCGCCTCCTCGACCAGCACGTCGAGCTCGGCCGGCCGGAAGTGCGGGTGCCGCGGGTCGTCCCGGGCGGAGAGGACGCCGCCACTGGTAGCCACCTTGAGCACGTCGGCGCCGGCGCGCAGCAGCTCGCGCACGGTGCGGCGCATCTCGTCGGCGCCGTCCACGACGGTGCCCGGCCGGCCGGGGTGCGGCCCCATCAGCGGCACCTCGGCGCCGCAGATGTGCCAGCCGTCGCCGTGCCCACCCGTCTGGGACAGCATGCTGATCGCGATCTGCATCCGCGGCCCGGCGATCAGCCCGTCGCGCACGGCCTGGGCCACTCCCAGGTCGGCACCGCCGGCGTCCCGCACCGAGGTGATGCCCAGCGCCAGGGTGCGGCGGAGGTTGTGCACCGCCTCGTAGAAGCCGTAGCTGAACGGCGTCTGCAGCAGCCGCAGCATGTCCACGCCGCTGAGCATGACGTGCACGTGGCAGTCGAAGAGGCCCGGCAGCACGGTGCCGCCGGCGCAGTCGACGACCTCGTCGCCGTCCAGCCCCGTGCCGACGTCCAGGACGCGGCCGTCCTCCACGAGGACGTCGGCGCGGGCAGCGGGCCCGCCCGTGCCGTCGAACACCTGGCCACCCGCGAACACCCGTCGTGTCATCCGCGTCACACTAGCGATCCGGCAGCGGGCCGCAGGACCGTGCGGCCGGGGCAGGTCGGGTCGGCGCGTGGTTGGCTCCCGGTCATGAGCCCCCCGACCGACGCCGGCCGCGTCGCCGGCCTGGTCGGGGTCCTCTTCGGGCTCGCCGGCATGGGCAGTGCTGCGGTCGCGGTCACGCTGCCGGCCATCGCCGCCGACCTCGACCTGACGACCGGCGGCGTCTCCTGGGTGATCAGCCTCTACGCGCTGATGCTGGCCGTGGCGACCGCCGTGTACGGCCGGATCGCCGACCTGGCCGGCATCCGGCTGCCGCTGGTCGTCGGCGTGGCCCTGATGACCGCCGGGGCGGTGCTCGGCGGCCTGGCCCCCAGCTACCCGGTGCTGCTGGGTGCCCGCGTCCTCCAGGGCCTCGGTGCGGCTGCGGTCCCGGTGCTCGGCATGGCGATCGTCAGCGCGCGGTACGAGGGAGCGGTGCGCACCGCTGCGCTGGGCAAGGTCGCCGGCACCGCGGCGGCGGTCAGCGCCCTGGGGCCGTTGGTCGGTGGGCTGGTCGCCGACGTCGCCAGCTGGCGGGCGGTCGTGGTGCTGCCGGCACTCGGACTGCTGCTGGTGCCGGTGCTGTGGCGCTCGGTCCCCGCCGTGGGCACCGGTGCCCGGCTGGACGTGCTGGGCGCGGTCCTGGTCGCCGGCACCGCCGCCGGCCTGGTGCTGCTCGTGCAGTCCCCGGCCTCCGGGGTGGTGATCGCCGCCGTCGGTGCCGCGCTGCTGGGGCTGGGCGTCCCGGCGGTCGCCGCGCAGGTGCGCCGCCGGCCGGAGGGCTTCCTGCCCACGGCCGTCCTCCGGGAGCCGGTGGTGGTCCGCAGCGCGCTGGCCGCCTCGGCCGTCCCGGCCGCCTGGTTCGCGCTGCTGATCGCCGTCCCCGCCGTGCTCGCGGGCGAGGGGTGGACGCCGCTGCACATCGGCCTGGCGCTGGTGCCCAGCGCGGTCACCGGCTTCCTCGCCCCGCGGCTCGCCGGTCCGCTGCTGGCCCGGCTCGGCCCCGCCCGGTCGCTGGCCATCTCCGGGGTCATCGCGACCGTCGCGCTGCTGGTCGCTGCGCTCGGTGCCAGCGCTGGTTCCGCCCCCGGCCTGGTGACGGCCGTCGTCCTGGTGACGGTCGCCTTCGGGCTCGGCCAGCCGGCACTGATGGCCGCGGTCGGCGGCGCCGTTCCCGACGAGGTGCGCGGCGTCGCGCTGGGCATCGCCACGCTGGTCTTCCTGGTCGGCGGCGGGGTGGGGTCGGCGGTGGTCGGCGGTGCGGGCGAGGTGCTCGGGCTGGACCGCAGTCTGCTGCTGCTCGCCGCACTGCCGCTGTTCGGTGCGCTGGGCCTGGCCCGCAGCATGCGGGCGGAACGGCGCGACCCGGGAGCACTCACCCCTTAGCAGGGCTCACCATCTGCGCCGCCGTGCCCTGGGCTAGCGTGCCCGGCATGCGGCCGACCGACCTCTCCCTGCTGCGCGTTCCCGGTGTGCCCACGGTGTCCCCGGACGGGGCGACCGCCGTCGTCGCCGTCAGCCGGCTGGACCTGGACGCCGACGAGTACCGCAGCCAGCTGTGGACCGTCCCGACCGACGGTTCGGCGCCGGCCCGACCGCTCACCCACGGCCACCACGACTCGGCACCCGCGTTCTCCCCGGACGGCCACTGGCTGGCCTACCTGTCAGCCGAGCCGAAGGGGAAGCCACAGCTGCACGTGCTGCCCGCCGGCGGTGGCACGGCCCGGCCGCTGACCGACCACCACCTGGGCGCCGGCACCCCCGTGTGGTCGCCGGACTCCCGCCGGCTGGCCTACACCGCGCGGGTGCCCGAGCAGGGGCGGTACGGCACCGACGAGGACGTGTCGCCGGGCGCGGAGCCTCCCCGGCTGATCACCACCCTGAAGTACCGGGCCGACGACATCGGTTTCACCAACGACCGCCGCAGTCACGTCTTCGTCGTCGACCTGCCCGCGGACACCGACGACGACGCCGTCGAGCAGCCCACGCCGTTCCAGGTCACCGGCGGCGACGTCGACGACACCGACGTCGCCTGGCGTCCGGACGGCGCCGAGCTCGCCTTCGTCTCCGCGCGGCACGAGGGCGCCGACCTGGACCTGGTCTCCGACGTGTACGTCGTCCGGCCCGACGGCAGCGAACTGCGCCGGGTCACCGACTCCCGGTCCGCGTGCAGCCACCCGGCCTACGACCCGGACGATCCCACCGGCAGCACCATCTACCTCTCGGCGATCCCCGACCTGGGTCCGCGCGGCCGGGACTTCGTCGGCCGGAACACCACCCTGGCGCAGGTCAGCGCCGCGGGTGGCCCGGTGGTGCCGCTGCTCGACCCGGAGGAACACGACCGCGGCGACGAGACCCCGGCGACCGTGGTGGCCGGTGGCGCCGCCCTCACCGGCATCCAGCGCCGCGGCGCGGTCGAGCTGCTGCGGGTCCCGCTCGGCGGGGGCGAGCCCGAGGTGCTGGTCGAGGGGCAGTACACGGTGCGGGGGATGGCCGTCGGGGGCGGCGTCGTCGTCGCCACCGTCGCGCACGACCGCTCGGCGGGCGAGCTCATCGCGGTCACCCCCGGACGGCGCCGGCTGATCACCGGCTTCGGTGCGCCGCTGCAGGCCACCGGCCGGCTGCACCGGATGCGGGAGACGACGGCGACCGCGCCGGACGGCTACCCGGTGCACGGCTGGGTCACCACGCCGCCCGGGCCGGGGCCGCACCCGGTGCTGCTGACCGTGCACGGCGGGCCGTTCAGCCAGTACGGCTGGACGCTGTTCGACGAGACCCAGGCCTACGTCGAGGCCGGCTACGCCGTGCTGATGTGCAACCCCCGCGGGTCGTCGGGCTACGGCCAGGCGCACGGCCGGGTGATCAAGGAGCACATGGGCGAGCTGGACGCCGACGACGTGCTGGCCTTCCTCGACGCGGCGCTGACCGACCCGGGGCTGGACGCCACCCGCGTCGGGCTGATGGGCGGCTCGTACGGCGGGTTCATGACCACGCTGCTGCTCGGCCGCACCGACCGGTTCGTCGCCGGCATCAGCGAGCGGGGCTTCAACGACCCGGTGAGCTTCGTCGGCTCCTCCGACATCGGGTTCTTCTTCCCCGACGAGTACGTGGGCACCGACCCCGAGCGCGTCGTCGCGCAGTCGCCGATGGCCTCGGCGCACCGGATCACCACCCCGACGATGGTGATCCACTCGGAGGAGGACTGGCGCTGCCCGCTGGAACAGGGCACCCGGCTCTACGTGGAGCTCAAGCGCCGCGACGTCCCCACCGAGCTGCTGCTCTTCCCGGGGGAGGGGCACGAGCTGTCCCGGTCCGGCCGGCCGAAGCACCGCCGGGCGCGGCTCGAGCATGTGCTGCGCTGGTGGAGCCGCTGGCTGCCGACCCCGCAGAACAGCCCGGCGATGGGCGCGCTTCCGGCCGGGTCCGGCCCGGCCGGGCCCGACCCGGCCGAGCCGCTGACCGTGCAGGCGACCAGGGTCGACTAATGGGGCTTACCGGGCCTTCCAGTTTCTGGCAGGTTCGGCTCCGGTAGCGGCCGGTGGGTCAGCACTCTCGTCGACTGGAACGCTTGGATTCCTAGCCTCAGATCGTGCGCCCACCGGT